>JBOHFU010001151.1:0-1207 GCA_050699675.1 Pseudonocardiaceae bacterium | reverse complement strand
GCCGCGGTGCGGCCGACCAGGCTGCTCAGCGGTGCGAGAAGGTTGGTGCGGCGAGGTGCCGGAGGCGTGCGGACGGCCAGCGCCGGATCGTGCGTCAGGATCGCCTGCAGCAGGCGAGCGAGCTCTGGGCCCGGGTCCAGGCCCAGCTCGTCGGCCAGCCGGGTGCGCAGCTGCTGGTAGGTATCCAGCGCCTCGGCCTGACGTCCGGCCAGATAGAGCGCGCGCATGTGGGCTGCACGTAACCGCTCGCGCAAGGGGTGCCTGGCGACGAGGGCGTCGAGCTCGCCGACCAGCGCACCGTGCTCGCCGAGCGCGAGCCGCGCCTCGATGTGCTCCTCCACCGCGGTCAGCCGCTGCTCCTCGAGCCGGGTGATCGCCGGCTGGGCGAAGGAGTCGTCGGCGAAATCCGAGAGCGCGGGTCCGCGCCAGATCGCCAGCGCTTCGGCCAGCAGCGCTGCGCTCGCCGCCGGCTGGTTCGCGGCGCGGGCCCGGGCGAGCAGTGTCTCGAAGCGGCCGGCGTCTACCGCGTCGGCGCCGACCTGCAGCAGGTAACCGGCCGTGCGGGACACCACCAGCGCCCGTCCCCCGGGCTCGGCCTGCTCCAGGGCGCGGCGCAGCTGCGAGACCCTCGCCTGCAACGAGCCGGCCGGGTTGCCCGGCGGGGCGTCGCCCCACAGCTCATCGATGAGCCGGTCCGCCGACACCGGCTCGCCAGCGTGCACGAGCAGATCGGCCAGCAGCGCCCGCACCTTGGCACCCGGGATCGCTACCGGTGCCCCCTCGTCGGTCCACACCGCGAGCGGGCCGAGCAACCCGAACCGCATGAATCGACGATAACCGCCCGCGGCAGCCGACCGTAAGCCGATGAGCAGCCGACGGTAAGCGGATCTCGCCAGAGTCGAAGCATTGATGGTGACAAACAGCGAAGGAGACGGCGATGTCGACAACACATCCCACCGCCGCGCGCGGGCGGGCAACCGCCTGGCATGTGACTTTGTGGGTCCTTCAGGTCCTCGTCGCGGCGATGTTCCTGTTCGCTGGCGGTATGAAGCTGGTCGGGGCCCAGCCGATGGTGGAGCTGTTCAACGAGATCGGTATCGGGCAGTGGTTCCGCTACCTCACCGGCGGGCTGGAGATCGTCGGCGCCCTGGCGATCCTGATCCCGCGGCTGGTCGCCCACGGTGCGTTGCTGCTGGCCGGCGTGATG
>JBOHFU010001150.1:0-1210 GCA_050699675.1 Pseudonocardiaceae bacterium | reverse complement strand
CCGGGGTGCGGTGAACCGGGAGCGCCAGCGGGCTTCCGCATCCGGGTCGTCGAACAGGCTGTCTGGGACGGTCGCCGAATGCTGTAGTGCGCTCACCCCCCGATAGTGCCGCATTCACCTCGCTTACTCGGTGCCCGGCTGCTATCGGGTGAGGCGGCGCGCGGTGTCCTTGAGGACCTCGGTGAGGACGCGCTGGGCCGCTGAGCCCATGCTGTTCAGAACTACCTGCAGTTGTCGTGCGGTGTTCAGGTCGATCTTGCCGATCATCGTTGCTGCGGTACCGGTCAAGGCCAGCAGAACGCGGCGGAGGTCCTCCGGATCCGGCGTGCGGCTGACCAGCCCGGCCCGGGCGAGCCGATCGACCATCGCGCAGGTGGCCGGTGGTCTGGTGCCCAAGGCTTGGGACAGTGCGATCAGCGTGACTGGTGACTTCGCGCTGATGTAATGCAGTGCGATCAGCTGGGCCAAGGTCAGCTCGCTGCCTGCCCAGGCCGCAGGGCGGGATGACACCATCCCGCGCAGGTAGCCGGCAAGCCAGCGGGCATCCTCCGTCGTCACCATCGACGGTTCGGCCTCCGGTCGACCGCGCGGCTCTGCATCGGCGTGACCCCCATCTTTGGTTGATCCTTCATGGAACCAACGAAAGCAGCCGGACGCAACCGCTGGTGACCGCTTTTGGCTGGTTAACTTGCGGGAACCGCTCACGCCGTCGTTTGCGCGCGGGAGCGGGGATGGCCCTTGGTCACCGCACAGCCGGCTCGATACGCGGACTACGGGCACGTCTGCTTCGACATCGAACCCCTGCCCTGATTGATGGTCCCCGAGACCGGGCACCCCAGCACGCTCCAGCAGGTGATCGCAACCGGCCGGGCCAGGCCTCCTGCCGAGCACGGCATGCCAGAGTTGATTCCCGGCCTCGCCCCAGGTATCGAGAGCCTGGCCGACCTCGTCGTCGCCGACCGGGACGAGGAGCGCAAGAGTTGATCTATCTCGACGCCTGCGCCCTCGATCCGACGCGCTAACTGAGTTCGTCGATGGCTCTGGTGATGTGCTCCCTTGCGGCGCGCCCGTATACCGCCGGGGCCTTCAGTGCCTCGAACATTCGCGCGTATAGCTCGAGCTCTTGTGGTCTGTTGACCTCGATGCTTGCCGTGGGTGTCTCTAAGGCGACAAGGGTGTCATCGAAGATCCAGAATCCGGTGGAACCGAC
>JBOHFU010001149.1:0-1211 GCA_050699675.1 Pseudonocardiaceae bacterium | reverse complement strand
GCGCAGTGGCAGACGCCGATGAGCAAGCCGTTGGCGCGGTGCAGCTCGATGGTATGGGGTCGGCAGGAGTGCCACCGGCGCGGGACCTGCGCCGCGTACCAGGGCAGCCCATGACGGTGCCGCACATCGCGATTCAGGGAGTCCGGCACCCACGTCCTCCCAGCCGCTGCTCCGCGTCGAACTGGGGAACTGCGCGGTGTGGAACGCTGGCCGAGTCGTCGGACCGTCACGGCACCCATCTGAGCAATCCGTGCCGGTCCACGCCAGATGACATTCGATGACATGGTTGGAGGATCCGTGCCGCACGCGGTGACAATCACCGGCTCGCGGCACACCGAGCATCACGAGCCGGCTGAGTACGGGCTGCTGTTTGACGCCTACCTGCGGCCGTTCGCCGGCGAGGGCTCGCATATTTATGTGGGCGGAGCACTGGGGATAGACACTCTCGCGCTGGACTGGCTTGCCGAGCACACTCCGGCTGCCCTGACCGTCGTAGTCCCGTGCACATTGGCCGACCAACCCGAACAGGCTAGGCAGGCCGTCCTGCGCGCCACTCGCCGAGCCCAGCGAGTGGCGCTGGTCGAGCTCGGCGCCCCGCAGCTGGGCGCGGAGGCCTACCACGCCCGCAACCGCTGGATGGTGGACCGCAGCGATCTCGTCATCGGATTCCCCCACGGTGACGATCCGCGGAGCGGGACCTGGTACACCATCCACTATGGAGCCGATCAAGGCAGACCGCGGCTGATCGTCCCGATATGAAGCGACGAAGAACGATCGCGGTGCTGGATGCCGGCTGTTGCGCTGGCTTCGCGAGCAGCGGGGCTGGTCGTGGGCCGATCAGGCTCGCGCGCTGCGTGCCGTTGCCGAGCAACTGGGTGTGACGGCATCGGCGAGCGCCCAGCTGAGCAGCTTGCAGCGCGGCATCGCGCGCTGGGAGAGCACCGCCAGCCGGACCGCGTCCTGGCGCAATGCTGTGATCGGGGCTCACCATCGCCGCATGCGCGCCAGGTTGTCCTGCGGTGTGTTTGCCGTGTCCGGAGCGGTGACCGTGTAACCGAGAGCCCGGAGTGCCGCAGCAGCTTCAGACGGCGAATCGCGTACCGCCGTGCGAGTCTGCATTCGCCGCCACCGTTCACGTCCGGCTTCCAAGACAGTCCGCCAGCCCACCTGGCAGTCGAACCTGCATTCGACTACGAGGAACTCGATGACGT
>JBOHFU010001148.1:0-1211 GCA_050699675.1 Pseudonocardiaceae bacterium | reverse complement strand
TAACAATCGATGTGTGAGGACCTCGCCGGCTCGGGCGTGGGCAACCATTCGGTTTGTCAACTGCTTGAGCTCGAGCAAGGAGGTCCTCGATGAGCATGGTATGTGGCCTGGATCTGCACCGTCAGCAGATCACCTTCGATGCGCTGGAAATCGAGTCCGGCGAGGTGTGGCGGGGTCGGGTGTGGCAGCCCGATCGCCAACGGTTCCGTCGGTGGCTGTCTCGCGACGTCGCTCGTCGAGCCGATGGGCAACCGGTGGCGATGGCGGTGGAGGGCTGCACTGGCTGGCGGTACGTGGTCGAGGAGATCACCGCGGCGGGCTTCGAGGCGCACCTGGCCGAGCCGGCGGACACCCAGGCGGCGAGGGGCCGCAAGCGGCACGCCAAGACGGACCGCTCCGACGCTCGGATGCTGCGCGAGTTGTTGCAGTCCGGCGATCTCCCCGAGTCGTGGATCCCGCCGACCGCGGTGTTGGAGTGGCGGGAGCGAGTGCGGCTCTACAAGTCGCTGGTCGATCAACGCCGCGTCTGGACGCAGCGGATCCACGCCGAGTTGTTCCAGCACGGCGTGGCCGTGCCCGAGGCGGCGATCCGTTCGGTGACGACTCGGGAGCGGCTGACGGGCGACGAGGTGACCTTGACCCCAGCCGGCCGGCAACGGGTGCGGGTCGGCTACTCGATGCTCGAGGCCACCGACGTCGAGGCGCAGTCGTTGAAGCGGGACCTGCAGCGCTTCGGTCATCGCCAACGGGCGTGCCGGGCGCTGGTGGAGGCCAACTACGGCATCGGCGGGTTGATCGCCGTGACGGTGTGGTCCGAGCTCGGCGACTGCCGGCGCTTCTCGCGCTCGGAGCAGGTGGTGCGACACAGCGGGTTAGACGTCAGCGTCGACTCCTCCGACCGGCATCGGGCCCATGGCTACCTGACCCGGCAGGGACCGCCGACGTTGCGCTGGGCGCTGTTCGAAGCAGCGATGAACGCGTCGCACCAGCGCAGCCCCGACCACGCCTACTACACGACGGTGAAAGACCGCCACGACGGCAAGCTCGCCGCCATCGCCGTAGCCCGTCAGCTCGCTCGACGTTGCTACCACGTGCTGCGCAACCTCGATCCCGACGTCGTCTACGCGATGCCGGACTGACCACCGCCGGCAACGACGGCCGGGATCGCCCACGCCGACATCACGGGTTTCCACCGCGGTCAGCTCCTGCCA
>JBOHFU010001147.1:0-1213 GCA_050699675.1 Pseudonocardiaceae bacterium | reverse complement strand
GGAAGCACCCTAGCGGGCGGCCCCGTCAGAAATGCCATCGAGGAAGGTCGTCCATTCAGTATGGTCGAAGGCGAGCACGGCCCCGTCGGGGTGGTGGCTATCGCGGATGCCTACCGCGTTGTTGCTGAAAGACACTTCGACGCACTCGACGCCCTCGATGCTGCTGTATGAGGACTTGTTCCACTGGGTGAAGGTGGTGTCGAGGTGGCGCTTGTTGCTGTCGTGACTGGTCATGTGCTGGACCGTACCCTTTCGATCTGGGGCGACAACGATGCGGTGAGGTCGAGCAGGTTCCCTCGAGTCTACCCGGAGCCACTGGCTGTTGCTTTCTGTTGATCCTAGAGGTCAGGCAGCACTGGTTGCGAGCCAGCACGGCTACACCAGTCGCGGGTGACTCTGCCGTGAGCAGCGCCTCTCCGGCGGAGCCAGAGCGGTGGGTTAGCGCACGTGGATCACCGCGCTGTCCCTGGTTCGCCGTTCGCCCCGATCCTGATGCCGGCCCGGATCGCGCTCGACGTGGTACCGCTGTGGCAGATCGGCGCCTCGGCAGCCGTGACCATCGTCGCGATCACCGCGGTGGTCGCGATCGCGGGCCGCGTCTACGCTGGCGCCGTGTTGCGCACTGGCTCGCGGGTCAAGCTCGCCGACGCACTGCGTCCGATGTGATGGGTCCAATGCGATGGGTCCGATGTGATCGCGTATGAGACTGATCGCCCTGCTGCTACTCGTGGTAACAGGCTGTTCGACCGCACCGGATATCGGTGCACCTCCCGGCATCGTGGGGGACTGGTCCGGGCAGATCGAGCTGCCCGACTCCCGGCTCGACATCGGGATCCGCTTCACCGACGACGGCCGCGGCATCGGCGGGACGATCGACATCCCCGCGCAGGGCGTCTCCGCGTTACCCCTTGGCGAGGTGCGCCTCGACGGTCAAGCGGTGAGCTTCACCCTGCCTGGAGTGCCTGGTAACGCCGCGTTCCGCGGCACCCTGGTCGGCACCGGCGAGGCGGCGACGATCCGAGGGGACTTCACCCAGGGCGGGCGCCCGTACCCGATGTCGCTGTCCCGCGGAACCGTCCAGGGCCCCGCCCGGCCGCAGCAACCGCAGCCTCCATTTCCCTACCGTAGCGAGGACGTCACCTACCGCAGCGGTGACGTCCCGCTGGCGGGCGCCCTGACGCTGCCGCAGGGTGCTGGACCGTTCACCGCCGTG
>JBOHFU010001146.1:0-1217 GCA_050699675.1 Pseudonocardiaceae bacterium | reverse complement strand
AGGTTCATCGAGCCGAACAACGCGCCATCTTGGAACAGCACCCCGAACAGCTTGCGGATCTCATACAGCCTGCGCTCGCTGCAGCGCACCAGATCGGTATCATGAATGACGATCGAGCCGCGTTCAGGTTTGAGCAGCCCGATCAGGCATTTGAGAAACACCGACTTACCGGTACCCGACGGACCCAGCAATACGCTGACCTCACCCGGCGGCAGCGTGAGCGTCACGTCAGACCAGACGGTGGACTGGCCGAAGGACTTCGTCAGCCCCTCCACCACCACCTCAACGCCCGGGCTCATGGACCCCCTCCGTGTGGTCAGAACGGCTCCACGTCCGCGACCTTCCAGCTACCGTCGACCCGCTGCGCAGTGACGGTGAGCCCCAGGAGAGGCGGGGGCTGGGGACCCTGGGTGGCCTGCCGTTCGATGAACACCACCACGGTCGCCCGGTCACCGTCGAGCATCTTGACGGCCAGTGCGGGCACCTTCGCCACCACCACGGACTGCTGCTCCGGCGCCAGCTGGCGCACCAGGGCGAACTCTTGCCGATACTCCTGGGCCAACGGGCCGGTGACGACTTCCGCAGCGGCCCGTTCGTTGTCATCCAGCCGGGCGAAGTCGTAGGAGAAGATGAGTTGCACGGCGTCGCGCACCTGCCCGGAAACCTCGGCCGTGGCGCCGGCATCGAGCAGCGCATCATTGCTCGCCGCTGCCGACCCGAGCAGCTGATTGGCCTCGCCACGGAACCATGCCGCCAGGCCCAGCGCGATCACCAGTGCAGCGACCAGCCCCACCAGCGTCGCCGCCCCGGTCAGACGCCGAGGCGACTTGGCCGCCTGCTCGGTAGGAGCACTGGATTGCGGTCGGGTCGGGATGGTCATGCGATCTCCGAGTCCCCTTCGCTATTTCGGCGACACGGGCGTGGTCGCGGGACACGCTCCGGGCGTCTGGCTGGTGTCGCCGACCGGCACCAGCTTGTCGACCTTCCAGGCGTCGCCGTCGCGGCGCATGTCGAGTTGTATGCGCCTGCGCACACAGTTCGGGGCACCAGCCTCGAACTGGGAGGTGACGTAGACCCCGACGAGCACCTGCGCGCTGCCGGAACCCTCATCGAGCGCAGCCACCGCGCCGTCGACAATCCTCGCGGTAGTGGTCGTTTTCGAATCGGTGATGGCGCGCGCGTAGTCGTCCCGGTTGGTCCGCATTTCACCGAGTAGC
>JBOHFU010001145.1:0-1218 GCA_050699675.1 Pseudonocardiaceae bacterium | reverse complement strand
GCGCTGTCCACCCGCACCCGCATGGAACCCGATCGACTTGCCGCAGCCTGCGGCGCCGGGCCCAGTTTCGAGGACATCGCCGCGCGTTTCCGTCAGGAGCCGAGCCGCACCTGGGTCGAGCGGCTGTCCGACGCCGGTCTGGCCGGTACCCCGGTGTGCACGTCCCTGGCCGCATTGGCCACGGACCCCCGATTCGCGCGGGCCCTGCAGCACGACGTCTGTACCTTCACCCGCCCACCCTGGGAGTTCTCCTGATGGCCCGGACTGCTACCGACATGACTTGGACCTCTACCAACGGGATCGTGCTGGGCGACCTGGTGCCTGCTGCGCTGCGGCGTCGCTGGGTCGAGCAGGGTCACTGTCCCGACCGGGATCTCTACACGCTGTTCAGCGAGCACGTGCGAGCCCATCCGCGGCAGACCGCGGTGATCGACGCGGCCGGCGCGATCGACTACGCCACCCTCGATACCCGCGTTCGCCGCATCGCCGCAGCGCTGGCCGATGCGGGGCTGGGCCCACGCGACATCGTCGGCATCCAGCTACCCAACGGCTGGCGAGCTGTCGCCGCGGAGCTGGCCGTCGCGGCCGTTGGTGCTGTGGCGTTGCCCTACCCCGCCGGTCGAGGGCGCCGGGACTCTGTCAGCCTGCTCGGCCGTTCCCGGGCGAGCGCCGCGATCGTCGTCGACGTCGCAGGGCGGGTACCGCTCGCCGCGAACCTGGCCGGCCTGCGCCCAGACCTGCCCGACCTGCGCACGGTGTTCGTGTTCGGCACCGCCCCGGACGGATGCGAGCCGCTGGACCGGTGGCTCGCCAGCGACGACGCTGCAGGCGCGCAACGGAGGTGGTCGTGCGCGCCGATTGACCCGGAGTCGCCGGCCCGGATCCTCGTCTCGTCCGGATCGGAAGCCGAGCCGAAGATGGTCGCCTACGCCCACAACGCGATGGCCGGCGGCCGTGGCAACTACATCGGTGCGCTGCACAGTGACTCGGAACCCCGTGGCCCGGAGCCGATGCGTGGCCTCATCCTTGTGCCGCTGGCCTCCTCATACGGCTCGTGTGGCGTGGTCATCCTCGCCCGCCACGGTGGCACGTTGCTGCTCCTGGACGCCTTCGATCCCGCCGCCGCGCTGCGCATGATCACAGATCACCAGCCCACACATGTCTTCGGCGTGCCCATCATGCTGCGTCGGATCACCGATCGACCCCGAGCCTCCGGCG
>JBOHFU010001144.1:0-1223 GCA_050699675.1 Pseudonocardiaceae bacterium | reverse complement strand
TTGCGGCGTGGGTCGAGGCACGTGAGAGCCGCCTGAGTGACGGATCGGGGCTGGCGCAACACCTCGCCATGCCGGACGGCGAACCACCCGTCGTCGTGCTCGGCCCACTGGCGCCAACAGTCCGCCATATCCTCGCGGTCTTCCCGCTGTTTTATCGGTTCGACCGCTCACACCGAATGGCATCGGCGGCTCGACGGGTTATTCCTTCGTCGATTCCCGGTAACCGTCCGGTGAGCAGATGGCAGCGAGCAGATTAACACTTCGGATAGGACATTTATCGGCGGGATGCTGAATCTAGCGTGCTGGAGACCGTCTTCTCCCAGCACTGGAGAATCCGTGCGTGTTCACTCGTCTCGCCGAGTGAGACTGCTCGTCGGCCTGTCCGCTGCGGCACTCGCCGCGCCGGCAGTGGCCGTCGTCGTGGCCGCGCCGGTCGGAGCGCCGTCGGCGTGCTCGACCGATCCGGTCAGCATCGGCTCGGTGCAGGGCACTGGCGACGTCAGCCCGCGCGCGGGTCAGGTCGTGACGGTCCGCGGGACGGTCGTCGCCGACTACGAGGGCCCGTCGCCCGCGCTGCGCGGCTTCTCCCTGCAGGACGCGGGCGACGGGGACGTCGCGACCTCCGACGGGATATTCGTGTTCAACGGCAACAGCGACCTGGTCGGCAACGGCGCCGTCGTGCAGGTGACCGGCACGGCGGCGGAGTTCCAGGGGCAGACCCAGATCACCCTGCCAACCGGCGGGGTGCAGTCGTGCGGGCCGCAGTCGACTGTCACGCCGACTGACATCACACTGCCGCGGGCCACCGCGACCGATCTCGAGCCGTTCGAAGGCATGCTCGTGCGGCTGCGCCAGACCGCGACGGTGACCGAGATCTTCCAGCTCGGTCGCTTCGGACAGGTGGTCGTCTCCTCCGGCGGCAAGCTGCGCCAGCCCACCGCGGTGCTGCCTGCGTCGGACACCGCGGCGGTGCAGGCGCGCCAAGCCGCCAACGACCTCAACCGGCTGATCCTGGACGACGTCTCGCAGGCCCAGAACCCGGCCCCGATCGTCTTCGGCCGCGGTGGCCAGCCGCTGTCGGCGCGCAACACCCTGCGCGGCGGCGACACGGTGACCGACGCGGTCGGCGTGCTCAGCTACACCTGGGCCGGCAACGCGGCCAGCCCCAACGCCTACCGGCTGCGGCCGGTCGGTGCGCTGGGCGGGACCGCCGTGTTCAATCC
>JBOHFU010001143.1:0-1223 GCA_050699675.1 Pseudonocardiaceae bacterium | reverse complement strand
GCTCGTCCTCCTCACGCGACACCAGCTCGGCCCCAGGTCCACCCACCGCGCGCAGCTTGTCGCGCAGGTAGTCCGGGTCGGTGAGCACCTCCGGGATCCGCTCTGGCGGCTCGGGGTAGTGCTGCCGCAACTCCACTCGGCTGGCCATAGCGTGGAGGCTACCGCGGTTGCCTGTGACGGCAGACCTCGCGCGCAGTTCACGGGGCGTAGAGCCAGTCGATGTAGCGGTAGTCGGCCGGGTCACGGTCGCGGAGCAGCGCGTTGCGCACAGCCCTGAGCATCCCGTCGGCGTGCCACAGATCGCCCCAAGATCGCACGGTGCGCTGCACCTGCGCGGTGCGCCGCGCCCGGGCGTCGTTGTAGGCGCGGAGCGCGGCGTCCCACCCGATCTCGCCGTTGGTGGTGTGCTTGGCGACCTGGGTGGCGAGGCAGTCGGCGTCCTCCAGAGCCTGGCAGGCGCCCTGCGCGAGGTACTGCAGCATGGGGTGCGCGGCGTCGCCGGTCAGCGCCAGCCGCCGGTCTACCCAGCTCTCGATGGGCTCCCGGTCATACATCCGCCAGCAGCGGTCGCGCCACAGGAACGGCAACGCGCCGCGGATCTCCTCGCAGGCGCCGGCGAACGCGGCGTCCAGCTCGTCCGGGGTGCCCCAATCGGCCTGCCCGGCGACGGCCATAGGCGACTCGAACACCGCCACCTGGTTGAACATCTCACCGCGCCGCAGCGAGTACTGCACGAAATGGCAGCGCGGTCCGAGGTAGGCGACGACGTCGTCGGGGGCGAGACCTTCGGCATCGCGCACGTCGTCGAAGGGGATCGCGCCGCGGTAGGCCACGTAGTTCGAGCTGACCGGCGCGTCGGCGCTGAGCTGACCGCGCAGGGTGGACGTCAGGCCGTCGGCGGCGAGGACGAGAGCGCCGCAGTCACGGCGGCTCGCGCTGATCGCAACCGCAGCGTCCTCGCCGACGTCGACGTCGGACACGTTCGCGCTGGTCACCAGGTCGACGTCGGCGTCGCGGCAGGCGCGCAGCAGGATCGCATGCAGGTCGCTGCGGTGCATGACCACGTAGGGCGCGCCGTAGCGGCGGGCGGTCTCGGCCAGGTCCAGGTAGGTGAGCTCGGTGCCGTCGACCGCGTCGCGCAGCACCAGCCGGCGGGGGAGCACGCCAGCGGCGACCACGTCGTCGAGCAGGCCCCAGTCGCGCAGGATGCGGGTGGCGTTAGG
>JBOHFU010001142.1:0-1229 GCA_050699675.1 Pseudonocardiaceae bacterium | reverse complement strand
TCGCCGTTGCCGCTGCTGCGGGCGGCGGCGTGGGCGGCACTCGTCGCCTGGTAGAGATGCAGCAGCACCCCGCGCGAGGACACCGGTGGTTCGACGCCGGGTGGTGGCAGCGGGGTCTCCACCCGTAGTACGTAGCTGCCCCTGCTGGTCTGTCCCAACCGCACCTGGTCGAGAAAGCCGCGTGCCTGCGGCGGCTTCTGGCTGGGCAGCACCGTCGGCCGCTCCGATGACACCGCGGAGGTGGCGGCCGCGAGGAACAGGTCGTGCACGCCCTTGATCGCGAGGTAACCCTCGTGCAGCGGCGTCGATCCGCTCGGGCCATCCGGCATCATCCGGATGTACTGCACGTCGAGCATCGGAGAGCGCAGGTCCTGCAGGACGTCGGCCACCAGCCGCCCCTCGACCGTCGACAGCGTGCTGACAAGCTCGACCAGCCGGGTCGGGTAGTCGCGCAGCTCTCCGCTGACCGGCACGAGTACCTCGGCCTCGGCGCCGTCCACGGGCCGCGTCCAGATCGCCGCTCGGCCGTAGCTGCCCGCCTCGCGCCAGCCGGATGCCCGCAGGTAGGCGACGATTCCGGCGGGATCGATCCCGGCCATCGCGTCGGCTGGTATCCCCGTCGGCATCACGCCCCCGTCCGTGCTGAGCCAGTCGGCCTCATCAACGTGTGCAAGGCGTCCACGGTAAGCAGGTTGTCGACCGGGACGTCCACTGGGATCTTGGCCTCCGGCGCCCCGTCCACGGGCTTTCGATCCTGCAGCGACAGCCAGTAGGCGGCGTGCTTCAGCTCCACCACGTCGTGGTGACTTGTCGCGTAGTCGGCACAGTCATCGGGCACGATGACCAGCACGAGGAAGCGGGGCAGCGCAAAGTCCGTACCGGCCAGCTCGTTGAAGTGCTTGGACTGCATCCGGTACTTCCAGTACCCGTCCCGCCGGTCCGCACGCCGCCGCGACCAGGACTTGACCTGGACATCGATCTTGGGATGGCGGGTAACGCCGAACACGCCCTTACGGCTGATCGTGAAGTCGCATCCGTCCACGTCGAGGTCGGGCCTGGACACGATCAGGCCAGCCGCCGACGCGAGCACTCGGACGAACGACTCGCCGAACAGTCCCTGGTGCTGGTTCGGGTCCAATCCCATACTCACCACTTCGATCCCGGTACGGGTCAGACCGTATGTGATCGTCGAGCGCCGGCCGGCATCGGCCCACTGCTGTCTCGCCGAG
>JBOHFU010001141.1:0-1230 GCA_050699675.1 Pseudonocardiaceae bacterium | reverse complement strand
AACTCGACGCCCTTGAGCCCGACTTCGATCATGCGGTTGACGGCGTTGACACCGCCACCACCGATTCCGGCGACCTTGATCACGGCGAGGTAGTTGTGCGGCGGTGTCATCCGGTCGCGCCGTCGCTGTTCAACCCTGTGTCACTCAACCCCGTGCCGCCCAACCCATCGCTATCTAACACAGTGCGGCCTTCCTCGTCGCTGCCCGCACCGCGCCGACGTCCAAGCATCCCTGCTCCCCTCGGCGTGGCAGAACCCTCAACCTCATCTAAAGGATTAGAGTTATGTCAGTTCTGTCCCCTGGGCGACGGTAGGCACCGCCACCGGTAGGGTCCAGCAGGCACGCCGGACGGGCCGACGATCCGGCGACGCGAGTGTATGCGCCAGCGGTATCTGGCGGCGACAGGGTCACGGCCCCAGGCCGCCGGCTGGACCAGCTCTTCGGCGTCAGGCGCCGAGTACCGGCCACCCGAGGGACCGGGCCGCCTGCGCCTGACGCAGGTCGGCCGTCACCATGGTGACCCCGGTCGGCCCGGTGCGCTGAACGGCGGCCAGGTGCAGCGCGTCGAGGCTGCGAGCTCCGGTCAGGTCGGAGAGCCGGCCCGCCTCCTCCGCGAGCACCGCGTCGATCTCGACCACGGCCAGGTGCGTCCAATCGGATTGGAAGGCGTCCCGGGCGGTGAGCGCGTCGGCCGCGGTCAATCGTCGGCCGAGGTTGCGCCAAACCTCGACCCAGGTGATCCGGCAGGTCAGCCAGGCCTCGTCGCTGCCGAGGATGCTGTTGTACCGCGTGCTGTCCCGCTCGTCGACGTACCGCTTGAGCAGCGCACTCGAGTCCAGGTAGAGCGTCACTCCTCGGCTCGGTCCTCGTCGAGCATGTCTTGGACGGAGACCGAGGCGTTAGCCCGCGCTGGCGGCGGCGGCAGGGGTCCCGGCGCCTGCGGAGCCGTGATCCAGCCCTCCGCGATGCCTCTGGCGACGTTGTCGCCCCCGGGCAGCGGTCCGAGAACTGCCCTGGGCCGACCCCGGTCGGTGACGGTGAGGTGCTCACCTCGGGCGGCACGCTCGAGGTACTCGGACAGCCGCGCCTTGAGCTCTCGCACACCGATCTCCATGTGTCCACCTTACTCGCCCTTGTGGTCACCAGCAACGCAGCGGAGCCGACACGCAGTTCGAGAGATGGGCGCTCCCGTCAATGTTTGACCATGCCGCGCTCACCGAGCGGATTCGA
>JBOHFU010001140.1:0-1237 GCA_050699675.1 Pseudonocardiaceae bacterium | reverse complement strand
CGCCGGTGCCGGCGAATTCTTCAACAGCCTCCTAGTGTCCTGAGTCGTTAGTTGGGGGGAATTTTCTGTGTATCGTCCGGGTTCCCGTCGTTGTCGACGACGATGGGAGGCAGCGATGGCACGACGAGGGCGACCGACGGCACCGCTGGTGCTCAGCGATGATGAGCGCGAGACGCTGGAGCGGTGGGCGCGCCGGCCGAACAGTGCGCAGGCGTTGGCGTCGCGCTGCCGGATCGTATTGGCGTGTGCGGCGGGCGCGACCAACCAGGAGGTCGCGGTCGAGCTCGGTGTGCATCAGGCGACGGTGGGTAAGTGGCGTGGTCGGTTCGTGGCCCACCGGCTGGACGGTCTGCACGACGAGCCCCGCCCCGGCGCGCCTCGCAAGATCACCGACGAGCACGTAGAGCGGGTGATCGTCAAGACCCTGGAGGAGACCCCGGTAGACGCGACGCACTGGTCGACGCGGTCGATGGCCAAGGCGTCGGGCCTCAACCAGACCGCGGTCAGTCGGATCTGGCGGGCGTTTGGGCTCAAGCCGCATCTGGCCGAGAGCTTCAAGCTGTCGCCCGACCCGCAGTTCATCGACAAGGTCCGCGACATCGTCGGCCTCTACCTGAACCCACCGGACGCGGCGGTGGTGCTGTGCGTGGACGAGAAGTCCCAGATCCAGGCGCTGGATCGCACCGCCCCCGTGTTGCCGCTGCTGGCCGGGGTCCCCGAGCGCCGCACCCATGACTACGTGCGCAGCGGCACCACCAACCTCTACGCCGCCCTGGACGTGGCGTCGGGCAACGTGATCGCAGATCTGACCCCGCGGCACCGGGCCCAGGAGTTCATCCGGTTCCTGAACCGCATCAACCGCACCGTGCCCGAAGACCTCGACGTACACGTGGTCGTGGACAACTCCTCGACCCACAAGACCCCCGCCGTGCACCGCTGGCTGGTCCGCCACCCCCGCTTCACGCTGCACTTCACGCCCACCTACAGCTCGTGGCTCAACCTCGTCGAACGCTGGTTCGGCGAACTCACCACCAAGTGGCTGCGCCGCGGCACCCACCGCTCGGTCAAAGAACTTGTCGCCGCCATCCGCACCTGGATCACCAACTGGAACGACGACCCCAAACCCTTCGTTTGGCACAAGACCGCCGACGAGATCCTCGACACCCTCGCCACATATTGCAGCCGAATCTCCGACTCGGGACACTAGACGGAGGAGGCCCCGGCGCGGGAGACGTCG
>JBOHFU010001139.1:0-1238 GCA_050699675.1 Pseudonocardiaceae bacterium | reverse complement strand
CAATACAGCTTGCAGCGCGGGATCACTACACCATGGGCCTACAGCGCGCAATCGGCGTGCGCCATCACTTCGACCCAAGCTGGGCAACACTACCTGCTGTGCGTAATCTTGATGATCAGCTTCGCCAGATGTCCGTCTCGTGAAGGATTTCCGCGTGGAGTACACCCAGCTGGGCTCATCCGATATCAAGGATGCCGTATATCTGCCTGGGCATGATGAGTTACGGCGATCGGCGGTGGCGCGAGTGGATGCTCGATGAAGGCCAAGCCGAGCCGATCGTCCGGCGGGCAGTCGAACACGGCGTCATCTTCTTCGACACCGCCAACATCTACTCGAATGGCGTGAGCGAAGAGATCACCGGCCGACTGCTCAGCAAGTTATTCTCCCGCCGAGACGATTACGTTCTTGCGACCAAAGTCAACTCACCCATGGGGCCTGGGCCCAATGACCGTGGACTCTCCCGCAAACATATCCTGAGCGCAGTTAACGATTCGCTCAGACGCCTCGGCACCGACTACGTGGACCTCTACCAGATCCACCGTTGGAATAACGAGACACCCATCGAAGAGACCATGGAGGTGCTGCACGACCTGGTGCGAGCTGGCAAGGTGCGCTACCTCGGCGCTTCCAGCATGTTCGCCTGGCAGTTCGCCAAGGCTCAGCACACGGCGGAGCGTCACGGCTGGACCCAGTTCGTCTCCATGCAGAACCACTACAACCTGCTGTACCGCGAGGAAGAGCGCGAGATGATCCCGCTCTGCCTGGACATGGGGGTTGGCGTGATCCCCTGGAGCCCGCTGGCCCGTGGCTGGCTCACCGGCAGCCGTAGCCGTCATGGTGAGCGTCACACGACCCGTGCCAGCAACGATGACTTTGCCAGCCAGCTCTACGACGAGTCTGACTTTGATGTGATCGACGCCGTGACCGCGTTGGCGGCTGAACGCCACCTCCCTCCAGCGCAGATTGCGCTGGCCTGGCTGCTGCATAAGCCAGGTGTGACTGCACCTATCGTTGGAGCCACCAAGGTAGAGCACCTTGACGATGCGCTGGCCGCGCTCGATGTGGCGCTCACCAACACAGACTTGCACCGGCTTGAGAAGCGGTACCGGCCACATGAAGTGAAGGGGTTTGGGTAGCCGATCGCCAGCGATGGGCAGCCCGCAGATCCGTCCGGAGGTCAGATGGAAGGTTTGCGGCCGTCGGAGGCTGAGGTCGGGCTCGTCCCTGCGTCGGCGAGC
>JBOHFU010001138.1:0-1238 GCA_050699675.1 Pseudonocardiaceae bacterium | reverse complement strand
GCCGCCCCATCGCCGTCACCGGAAGCTGGGACCACACGGTGCGGATCTGGAACCTCACCAGCCGCACTCCGATCGGCAGCCCGCTCACCGGCCACACCGGCACCGTCACAGCAGTGGCCTGCACCCATCTGGACGACCGCCCCATCGCCGTCACCAGCGGCCGGGACCACACAGTGCGGATCTGGGACCTGGCCACCGGCACCCCAATCGGTGACCCCGTCACCGGCCACACCGACCTGGTGACTGCGTTGGCCTGCGCCTATCTGGACGACCGCCCGATCGCCGTCACCAGCAGCCGGGACCACACAGTGCGGATCTGGGACCTGGCCACCGGCACCCCAATCGGCCTGCTCACCGGCCACACCGGCCCGGTCACCGCAGTGGCCTGCGCCCAGCTCGACAACCACCCCATCGCCGTCACCGGAAGCTGGGACCACACGGTGCGGATCTGGGACCTCACCAGCGGCATCCCCCTCGGCCTGCTCACCGGCCACACCGGCCCGGTCACCGCGGCGGCCTGCGCCCAGCTCGACGGCCGACCTATCGCCCTCACCAGCAGCCGGGACCGCACGGTGCGGATCTGGGATCTCCGGACGAGACTTCGAATCGATCGGATCGACCTGCCCCGCGACGTCAAAGCCGTCACTGGCACCCCAGCGGGCGGCATCATGGTCGCCTTCGGTTGGGACATCGTCCTTCTCGAACGCTCGACAGAACAACTGACATGAGCGCGAAGGCGTCGGGTGGTCTGGTATGGCGGCACCTTCGGCGATCATGCGCTCTAGTTCCATTCGCGCACACGCGCGATGAGGCGGGCCACGGCCCGCCAACCGAGCAGGAACAGCGCCGCCGTGGTCAGCACCCCGAACGCATCCACCACCTCGGCATGCGAGCTCCGCCCCGCGGCGGCGAACACCAGCACGGCGAGCGCATCGGCTCCAGCAGCGAACGTTACGGTCGTTGGGTGGACGGTCTGCGTGGTCACGCCGGTCGACCGTACTGGTTATGACCCGCTGGCGTGCAGGAAGCCGAGGACCTCGGTGGCGAACAGGTCCGGGGCACCCGTGAAAGGTGCTCCAGCGCCAGTTCGTGCGCGGCCTCCGGTGCCGACGTGGCGTGGGTGGGAAAGAGCCGGTAGGCGGCGAAAGCCTCGACCGCGCCCGGAACGTCGAACACGCCGGCGGACCGGCACACGCGCACCGTGGCGCGGCAGGTGTCGGCGATGCGGTCTAGGCCCA
>JBOHFU010001137.1:0-1238 GCA_050699675.1 Pseudonocardiaceae bacterium | reverse complement strand
CTCACGCTGTCCACGCTCGATGCGGTGCAGGGTGGATCTGCTCATTCCAGCCAGCCCGGCGATGACCCGCAGCGACTTGTCCCGGGCAGTGCGGATCCGCCGGATGCGCCAACCGATCATGCGCGTTTCGTCCATCGCGACACCGTTACTCACCGGTACCAGCCTGCGCCGAGGCATGGGGGAGCTACATCGGGATGGTGCACTGTCGTGGGGGTGCGGGCGCCTGGCTACCGGCTGGACTCCCGATCCGTTGGGTAGTGGCTGTGGTGGTGGGAGCTGGTCATCGCCGAGGTACCCGGTGAGCCGCTGAGCGGTCCCGGCGGCCTCCCAGATCCCGGTGGAGAGCTGGGCGGCCCGGGAAATGTCGAGCCACACCCTGGTCCGGAAGTTCCCGCAAGTCAGGTGCAGACTCACAGTGCCGTCTCGGCGGGCGATCGCTTGCACGATGCCGTCGGGGTCGGCGCGGTTCAGGCCGTGCACCGGCACGATCCAGTGCTCCCGGTGCAGGTCGCCGGTCGCCGGGTCACCCCGTCCGGGTCGGTGAATGGCGGTGCCCTCGGGCGGGGTTTCTCTTTCCACGGCTGGTGGCCTCCGGTTGTGGTCCCTGCGTTTGGTAACCCTGTATTGGTAACCCTGATCTTCGGCCGGAGTGATTGAGGGAATTTCCCTGGTGTACGTGGTGTAGGACTGTGACTGACCGCACCTGGGCTACTACCGTGGGCGCACTCAATTCCCGCCGAGATCGAGGGGGCCATCGTGAGCGAGCCACATCCGATACGTCAGGAGGCAACCAATGCCGTGCTAATCGGTTGTCTAACCCGGTTGGGCTGGACCCCCGAGCAATTCGCCTGCCACCTCAACCGGCTGGCCCACTCGCTGCGACCGGCGGTGCCTGAGATTCATCCGAAGACACCGTGGCGGTGGCTGACCGCCCGTCCGCCCAGCACCCAGCCGTGCATACCGCGCCAGCCCTGGCCCGGGCTGGTGTGCAGCTTGCTTTCACGCCATCTACAGGAGCCGATGACCCTGGCATCCTTGGGATGGCAGACGAGCGCAGCCGCGCTCTACGTACCCGCCGACGACGGTCTGCACCACCCGTGGCGCCCGCACGGGACGATCGCGTCGCTGCGCGAGGTCTTGGAGGCGATAGGCATGGACCGACGCCACTTCGTGGTTCTCACCGGAACCGGACTGACCGCCTTCGCCCACGACTGGATGCTCGACCCGGCGCGGGTCGC
>JBOHFU010001136.1:0-1238 GCA_050699675.1 Pseudonocardiaceae bacterium | reverse complement strand
ACCCCCGCCGCCGGTCTGCCTGCTCTTCGGGAGGCCATCGCGGCCAAAACCGCGAGAGACTCCGGCTACCAGATCGAACCCCGCCAGGTGCTCATCACCAATGGCGGCAAGCAGGCCGTGTACCAGGCCTTCGCCACGCTGGTAGACCCGGGCGACGAGGTGCTGCTACCCGCGCCCTACTGGACGACCTACCCGGAGGCGATTGCGCTGGCCGGCGGCGAGGCGGTGGTGGTGCCCACCGACGAGCACAGCGGCTACCTGCCCAGCGTCGAGCAGCTCGAGGCCGCCCGCACCGAGCGCACGAAGATCCTGCTGTGGTGCTCCCCGTCAAACCCGTCCGGAGCAGTGGCGCCCCCGGAGCTGGTGGTCGAGGTCGGGCGCTGGGCAGCCGAGCACGGGCTATGGGTGGTCACCGACGAGATCTACGAGCACCTGGTCTACGACGGTGCCCAGGCGCTCTCGATGCCGGTCGCGGTGCCCGAGCTCGCGCCGCGCTGTGTGGTGGTCAACGGCGTGGCCAAGACCTACGCGATGACCGGGTGGCGGGTCGGCTGGCTGGCCGGTCCGCCGGACGTGGTGACGGCGGCGGCGAACCTGCAATCGCACCTGAGCTCCAACGTCTGCAACGTGGCACAGCGTGCCGCACTGGCCGCGGTATCCGGGCCACTGGACGCGGTTGCCCGGATGCGCGCGGCCTTCGACCGCAGGCGGCGCACCATCATCGAACTGCTGTCCGGCATCGAGGGGGTGACGTGCCCGGTGCCCTACGGGGCGTTCTACGCCTACCCTTCGGTGCAGAACCTGCTGGGCCGCTCGCTGCGCGGCGTCACGATGCGGACCAGCGTCGAGCTGGCCGCGGCCGTGCTGGAGCACGCCGAAGTGGCTGTGGTGCCCGGCGAGGCCTTCGGCACCCCCGGCTACTTCCGCCTGTCCTACGCCCTCGCCGACGAGCCCCTGCACACCGGCATCGCACGGATGGCCGACCTACTGGCCGAGGTCCGCTAGCCACGAGTCTCGACAGGTTGCCAGTACCCCACCAAGTCGCGGTAGAGCGCCGAGCAGGTCAGCAACTCCTGATGGGTGCCCAGCAGCGCCCGGTTGCCGTCCAGGACGAGGATCCTCCGGGCGTGCAACGCTGAGCTGATGCGGTGCGCCACCACCACGAGCGTGCCCGGACGCTGGGCGAAGGCTCGCTCGACCCGCGAGTCTGCCACCGGGTCCAGATGGCAGGTGGCTTC
>JBOHFU010001135.1:0-1239 GCA_050699675.1 Pseudonocardiaceae bacterium | reverse complement strand
GGCATCGACGAAGCCTTCCGTGCGGCCGTCGATCTCGCCCTGCGAGAACGGCCACAGCTCGACCGTCTCGGTGTGGCCTGGAAAGGTGTCGGGGAGGGATCGAAGCCCGAGTATCCGCGCGGAACCGGTCAGGAGGTACCTCCCCGGCCGCGGGTCGGTATCGACCTGCTCCTTGATCGCGAGCAGCAGTTCCGGAACCCGCTGGATCTCGTCGATGACCATGAGCTCGCCGAAGTCGACGACACCGGTCGGATCGGACGCTCCCGCCTGCCGGGTCACCGCCGAGAAGGACTCGGGGGACACGCTGGACGCCCCGTTGCTGGCGCACTGGTCGCATACCCTCTGGCAGGGAGCGGGCAGGCCTGATGCGATCCGCCGCGCGGCAGCAGGCGTCCCGACGTGGCCTTGCTGATCAAGATCCTGGGTCACGCCGTCTGCTCACCGTGGGAAGTAGAGCCAGGGCTCCTTCAGGTCGAAGAATTCCGGCACTCCGACGTTAAGGGCGTCCATCTGTTCCATCTGCACCTTCAGCTCTGATGGCGGCTCCTTGCGTTCGCCTTCGCGTGCGTCCACCTCGGAAGTGAAGTACAACGCCATGGTGTAGGCCCCGCCGTCGTGTTCGACCGCAACGCTGCCGATGATGTCGGGGCGGAATGCGGCCCACTCGGGGGCGTTCTGTCCCATGAGTTCCCGCGCGCGGGCAGGGTCGCTGCCGCGGCCCTGCATGACCTGGACGAAACCCGCGTCATCCGGCTCGCCGTTGAGATCGACGACAACGTCGCGGCTGGCGCGAAAGGTGACTTCCCCGGTGAAAAGTTTGGAGGTCTCAGCCCACCACGTGTCCTGCTCGGGTCGGTCGCTGTTGCGGCGGGCGGTCTCCTCGGATTCGAAGCGTGCGAGTGCTACGAACCGGCCGTCGTCGGTCACTCCAGCGGTCGAGCCGAGCCAGCCGGAGGCGCCGGGTGCCAGCTCCTGGACCCACCGGTCGAGTGCGGCGCGTACCTGCCCCGCGTCGGACACCTGGCCCTGGATTACCTGAACGAACATTCGCCATCCTCACACTTTGGCCGTCCGACCCCCGTGGCCGCTCGACTGCTGTTCTGACGCTACGACTGCCCGGCGCCTGCGTCGATGTCGATACCGTGAACGACAGGGGCCGGTTCGGTTCCCGGCCGAAGCACCCGGCCCTGCTCGCCGCCGACGCGACCACGCCGGTCACCGGAGGGTGGGCGTCTCGGC
>JBOHFU010001134.1:0-1243 GCA_050699675.1 Pseudonocardiaceae bacterium | reverse complement strand
AGGTTCGTGGTTAGCTATGCGGGGCGGACGGCACCAAGCGGCAGACTCTCCCAACAAGTCCAACGCGTGCCGTTAAAACGGATAAGCCATGCCTCGTGGATGGCGCAGGTGAAGGGCAGGTGGGCGGCCACATCGGCTTCCGCCTCAGCTGCTTCCCTCGGGGATGCACCGTGGGTGATCGTCAGGTGCGTGACCGGGTCGGTGATCAGGCCAGCGTACGGCGGGGCTTCTGGCCAGCGCTGGAACACCTCGGCGGTAAGACGGCGGAACGGGTCATCGGGGTCGGGGACGAGGAAGAGGACGTCGGGGAACTGACCGCAGTTGGCGAAGGTCACGGTGAAGCTGCGGTGGTGTGCGACGAGCCGGCGCACGTCGCGCACAACGTCCTCGTCGAGGTTCTGCTCCGGCAGGAACGGATAAATGATCGTGACGTGGGCCGGGACGCCTGCAGCTGCGGAGGGGTCGAATTGCCTGCGCCAGCGGCCGACGATGGGCTCGGCAGCATCAACGGGAACGATGATCGCGGTCTGTCCTGCGGCGAACGCCATGGGCCTCATGATGGCACCATGATCACGTCCGGGGGAGGTGGAACCCCAGCGAAGCTCGACCTCAGCAGCCATCCCACCCACGATCGACGCGACCGAGGAGCCCACCCGTCAGACCCCTGCCTCGCAACAGAAACCCCGCACCTCGACGACCCAAGCAACCGCCAGCAGAAAGGAACTCGGATGTCGTATCCCGAGCCCGTTTACCACGGAGAGTGGGGCGAGGTCAGCGCGTTCCACGTGCCGGCCGGCAAGCCGGCCGATCTGACGATCGGTATCAATATGCAAACCCGCTACCTTGCGACCCAGGTGCCGTAGGCGAATCGGTCAGCGGTACCCGGTGGTGTCGGGAGGTTTGCCGGCGTCTTGGACCTCGACGAGGTAGCGCCAGGCGTCTGGGGCGCTGCCGTCGACGTCGACGAACCCGTACTCCTGTGCGAGCTGCCCCGAGGACAGGGATGCCTGGTTCCACCGGGCGAGGTCGGGATCGGCAGCGAGGGCAGCGACCGCCCGTCCGGTGAACGTCGGCGTCTCGGAAATGCCGAAATGCCCGGGGTCGGGATACGGCGGCTCGACGGGACGGGCCAGGGCGTCACGCCAGGTGGCTTCGGTGACTCCGTAGTTGTCGAGCATCATCTCCGAGCGCATCCACCCCGGCGTCAGCGCCACCGCGGTGACGCCGAAGCCGACCAGCTCAT
>JBOHFU010001133.1:0-1244 GCA_050699675.1 Pseudonocardiaceae bacterium | reverse complement strand
CCGACCGCATAGACGTTGCCGGTACCCTCCACCAGGCCAGTGACGTCGCAGAGCAGCCCGTCTTTGGTGGGCACGCCGAGCCCGGCAAGCCACCCGTCGTCGATCAC
Organism: Pseudonocardiaceae bacterium; assembly: GCA_050699675.1. Lineage (GTDB taxonomy): Bacteria > Actinomycetota > Actinomycetes > Mycobacteriales > Pseudonocardiaceae. The sequence goes on along the minus strand of JBOHFU010001133.1, from coordinate 1,137 downwards.
GGTGCCCACCCCGACCACACCGCAGTCGGCCCGCACGGTGCTCCCATCGTCCAGCCGCGCAGCGATCCCGCCGTTGCTGTCGGCGAACTCGGTCAGCCGCACGCCACACCGCACCGTGACGCCGTTGTCGGTCTGCAACCGGGCGCACAGCTGGCCCATCTGCTCGCCGAGAACTCGGGCGAATGGCACCGGCAGCGCCTCGATCATGGTGACTTCGAGGCCGGCCGTGCGGGCGGTGGCGGCAACCTCGGCACCGATGAAGCCAGCCCCGACCACCAGCAGCGAACGGGCTCGGGAGATCGAGTCCCGCAGCCCCCGGCAGTCCTCCAGCGTGCGCAGCACGTGCAACTCCGGGTGGTCGGGCTGGCCGGGTAGCCGCCGGGGCAGTACCCCGGTCGCCACGACCAGCGCGTCGTAGCGAAGCCTCGTGCCGTCGGCAAGCTCGACGGCGGCACGGTCGACGCCGACCGCGGATCTGCCCAAGTGCAGCGAGACATCAAGATCGGCCAGCTCGCCGCGGTGGAGCACAGCCCGTTCCTCGGGCCACTGCCCGGCGAGGATCTGCTTGGACAGCGGGGGCCGGTCGTAGGGTTCATGCGGCTCCTCCCCGACGAAGCTGATCCGGCCGGGAAAGCCCTCCGCGCGCAAGGACTCCACGGTACGCAGGCCGCCCAGCCCAGCGCCGACGACCACGACGTGCTCCATGTGTGCCTCCGGTTCAGGGTTTGGTGCTTAACTCCTCCCGCAGCCGGGCCAGCGTCCGGGACAGCAGGCGTGAGACGTGCATCTGCGACAGCCCGACCTGGTGCGCGATCTCGCTCTGCGTCAGACCGGCGAAAAAGCGCAGTTTGAGGATGGCGCACTCGCGTTCGGGCAGCCTGTCCAGCAGCGGGGCCAAGGTAGCGCGGTACTCCACTCGCCCGAGCTCGGCGTCAGCCGTACCGACGACCTGTTCCAATGCCGCGCCGGTGCCCTCGGCGTCGAGCAGGCTGTCTAGCGAGCTGGTGCGGTACCCACCGGCCGCCTCCAGACCTTCCAATATTTGTTCCCTCGGCAGGTTCAGGTACTCGGCGAGCTCGCTGGCGGTGGGCGCCCTGCCGTGCTGCTGCGACAGCACCGACACCGCCGACCCGATCG
>JBOHFU010001132.1:0-1245 GCA_050699675.1 Pseudonocardiaceae bacterium | reverse complement strand
GGCTGAGCGTACCCAGGGCGTCGCCGTTCGGCGGGTGACCCAGCTGGTCGACGCGGCCCTCTGGCGGCCCTGGCTGACCGTCGAGACCCGGTGTGACCTGAACCCATCTGCCAGACTCGCAGGACCGCCAGCGCAGATAGGAGCCGAGGGAACCCGATGGTCGATGAGAGTGACCTGCTCGGTCGCATCCGCGAGCTGGTCGATGCCGAGCATGTCTTGCGGGAACGCCTGGGACGGGGTGAGCTGAGTAGCGACGAGGAACATTCGCAGCTGGACGCGCTTGAGGTGCAGCTCGACCAGTGCTGGGATCTGCTACGGCAGCGTCGTGCCCGGGCGGCCGCCGGATTGGATCCAGATCAGGCGCAGGTCCGGCCGGCGAGCGAGGTCGAAGGTTACCTCGGCTGAGCGGTACCCCTAGGGAGGTGTCAGCGGTGACTGATGTCCAGGCACGGTCCGGACACGTTGAGCAGTGGCCGGCCTTGCGGGTCCAGGAGTGGGCGGACACTCGTGACACGCTGCACATGTGGACCCAGATTGTCGGCAAGATCCGGTTGGCGAAGGCGCCGATGGTCAACCACTGGTGGCAGGTTCCGCTGTACGTGTCCGCGCGCGGGCTGACCACCTCGGCGATCCCGCACGGCGCTGGCATCTTCGACCTCGAGTTCGACTTCTGTGATCACCAGCTGCGGATCCGGTCCAGCAGCGGCGAGCAGCGCTCTGTGGCCCTGAAGCCGAAGTCGGTCGCGGTGTTCTACACCGAGACGATGGCCGCGATGCGTGACCTCGACCTGGAGGTTCCCATCAGGACCACACCGACGGAGGTCGAGCGCGCCATCCCGTTCGAGGACGACCACGAGCACGCGTCCTACGACCCCGTCGCCGCGCAGCGCTTCTGGCGGCAGCTGCTGGCGGCGCACCGGGTGCTGACCGAGTTCCGGTCCCGCTTCATCGGCAAGGTCAGCCCCGTGCACTTCTTCTGGGGAGGCTTCGATCTCGCCGTCACCCGGTTCTCCGGCCGCACTGCGCCGACCCATCCTGGTGGGGCACCCAACTGCCCCGACTGGGTCATGGTGGAGGGCTACTCACACGAGGTCAGCAGCTGCGGCTTCTGGCCCGGCGGCGGGGACGAAGGCGCCTTCTACGCCTACGCCTATCCCGAACCCGACGGTTTCCGGGACTACCCCATCCGCCCCGACGCGGGCTACTACAGCAGCGAAGCCGGCCAGTTCCTGCTGCCTTACGAGG
>JBOHFU010001131.1:0-1245 GCA_050699675.1 Pseudonocardiaceae bacterium | reverse complement strand
ACAATCTGATGATGTGGAGCTCCGCAACCGCCAAATGCGATGTGCGCCTTCAGGTAGCTCGACGGGGAGAGAAGGCGTCCAGCGAGTCGCGGAGCCACTGGACCTGCACGGATAGGCCGCGTCGCATTCGGGAGAAAACGGTCTTGCGGCATATCACTCCACACAGACGATTCGCTGTGGGCTGGCCGCGCTTCTGGACCGTGGTACGAATGTAGCAGGTCGCGGGAGGCGCCGGGTAGACCTCTCACCTACCGCCATGGGTACAGTAGGTGAGGTCGAAGGTACTCCGAGCCGTCAAGCCAGTGGCGACCCATCTGCGATGAAAGCCCAACCCGGGGTCGCCGCTCCGAGATCGGTCCCAACCCGATGCCCGACCATGCCTTCGACCGCGCCACCGCCGTCAACGAGCTGCAGCAACTGCTCATCGACACCGACCATGTCACGGAGTTCCTCAACGAGCTGGCCCGCTACGCTGCCACCACCGTCGCGCCCGAGCTGTCCTGCGGGATCACCATGGACCGCGAGGGCGGCCCGCTGACCGTGGCCAGCAGCGACGCCCACGCCCTCGGCCTCGATGAGGTGCAGTACGGCCACCACAACGGGCCCTGCCTCACCTCCATGTGTACCGGCACCACCGTGATCATCAGCGACCTCGCCACCGACGACAGCTGGGGCGCCTACCGGCTCGACGCCCTCGCCCACGGGATCGCCTCCGCTCTGTCGATCCCGCTGACCGGCGGCCCGGGCGTGCGCGGGGCACTCAACTTCTACTCACAACAGCCGGCGGTGTTCACCGCCGAACGGCAACAACGAGCCGAAGGCCTCGGCGCGGAAGCATCTCGGGCACTTCGCCTGGCAGTCCGGCTGACCGACCAGGTCGAGCTCACCCACCACCTCGAAGCCGCCCTCGCCTCACGCACCGCCATCGACCAGGCCATCGGCATCATCATGGGCCAGAACCGGTGCACCGCCACCGACGCCTTCGAGATCCTCCGCCGCGCCTCGCACCACCGCAACATCAAGCTCCGTGCCGTCGCTGTGGAGATCGTCACCCGAGTGGGCGGCGAATCGCCCGACCCCGCAGCGAACTTCGCTGCGAAACCAGCCGATTTCTCCTGACCCAGGCGGGCTCCTCGCGCCGCTTCTCAGATCGCCATGGCCGCCCGGACACGCTGGTGGGCGTCCGCGCCACCATCTCCGGCGGAGGTGACCCGGCCGGCTTCCAGTACGTAGTAGCGGCTGGCT
>JBOHFU010001130.1:0-1246 GCA_050699675.1 Pseudonocardiaceae bacterium | reverse complement strand
CGAGATCGCCCAGCGAGCCGATCCCGAGTGCCGGATCGTGTACGTCGACAAGGAGCCGGTCGCGGTCGCGCACGGTGAACTGCTGCTTGCCGGCAACGACCGGGCCGCGGCGATCCAGGCGAACCTGTGCGACGTCGAAGCCGTCCTCGACCACCCGCAGACCCAGCGTCTGCTGCACTTCGATCAGCCGGTCGGCCTGCTGATGCTGCTGGTGGTGCACTTCGTCCCGGATTCCTCGGACCCGGTGGGCATTCTGGCTCGATACCGGGACAGGCTCACCCCCGGCAGCTACCTGGCGCTCTCCCACGGCACGGCCGACGGCAACCCCGCCGGGCTGACCGAGACAGTTCAGCAGTACAAGAACACCCCGGAACCGGTGTACCTCCGCAGCCACCAGGAGGTGTTGTGCTTGTTCACCGGGTTCGAGCTGGTCGAACCGGGACTGGTTGGCTGCGCTCTTTGGCGGCCCTCGGGACCGGGTGACATCTCCGACAGCGCCGAGATGAACATGATCGTCTACGGCGGCGTCGGCCACAAGCCCTGACCGCCCGAGGTTGGGCCCGGCCAGTCAGGTGCCGAGCCACGGCAAGGGGCGATGGCCGACGATTCCAGTGATCGCCTAAACTGCTCCGTGCCGATCGAGGATGGCGAGGAGTCCGATGGCCGAGAAGCCGGACTGGGTGCCGTTCGGCGTCGACATGACCGTGCCTAATGCGGCTCGAGTGTATGACTACTGGCTGGATGGCGCCCACAACTTCGCGGCCGACCGCGAAATGGCAAACAAGATCCAACAGGTCGTGCCGGCGGCACGGGACGCTGCCCGGATCAACCGGTCCTTCCTGCGCAGAGTGGTTCTGTTCATGGTCGACTCCGGGATCCGCCAGTTCCTCGACATCGGCTCTGGCATCCCGACCGTCGGCAATGTGCACGAGATCGCCCAGCGAGCCGATCCCGAGTGCCGGATCGTGTACGTCGACAAGGAACCGGTCGCGGTCGCGCACAGCGAACTGCTGCTTGCCGGCAACGACCGGGCCGCGGCGATCCAGGCGAACCTGCGCGACGTCAGGGGCGTCCTCGACCACCCGCAGACCCAGCGTGTGTTGGATATCGATCAGCCGGTCGGCCTGCTGATGCTGTGGCTGCTGCACTTCGTCCCGGATTCCTGGGACCCGGTGGGCATTCTGGCTCGGTACCGGGACAGGCTTGCGCCCGGCAGCTACCTGGCGCTCTCCCATGTCACGGCCGA
>JBOHFU010001129.1:0-1249 GCA_050699675.1 Pseudonocardiaceae bacterium | reverse complement strand
GGAATATCCAGCACAGCGGAAATCTGTCGCAACACCGAGAGCCGGTCGAGTTGCCGATCCCCGGCCCGGATCTTGTCCACCCAGCTCAACGACTTACCCATCCGATCGGCGAAGACTTGGCGCGTCATCCCCCGCCGCCCCATCCAGTACAGCACTATGTCAGCCGTCCGCTGCCGCTGACCATAGCCAGGGTCTGTCATATCCCAACGCCTTCCGCTGCGTGTCGTGCGTGCTCAGACCCAGGGTAGCCAGCCGGGCGATGCTCGACGTCGCGGCGCTAGACAAGTTGTACGGCCTCGGTGATGGCCTACGCCCTAGCGTCCCTCCCCAGGCCCCAGGGCCGGGATGCACGAGTCACTGGGGGCGCGGTAGGTGCCTGGCTGGTCTCTCACGTCCTCCCCTGAGCGTGAGAGTCGTACGGCAGGCACCCGGGCTACCCGGAACCGTGCCGCTTTCCCGGTGAACTCGCCCCGGTCCTGGTGCCGTCCACCGACGATGAGACACGGGCGGGGCTAAAGAACATGGCGCATGTGGATGACCAGCCAGACCGAGGCCCGGAGGGCACGGGTGAATCCTGGTGACCAGGACAGACGAGACGTTGTGGGTCGTCCGGCGCATGGTGTCCGTGAAAGGCACTGGCGGGGTCTCGGCGACCGTGGTCGTGCTAGTGCAACAAGCTCAGGTGTGGGTGTCCGTTGAGCCCCCTTTTACCTGGGAAGCCATCATGGAGCCGGAGAAAGTGGATGAGCTGATACGCACCCTTGCTCAGGCTCGGGATGATGCACGGCGGTTGGGGAGTGCGAGAGCTGTATCCCGGGGAGGCAGGCAACAACCAGTCGGCAACGGGGACAATGGCACCCGGAACCATAATGAGAGAAAGCCCATAGGCGAGTGATAAAGTCGCGGCTTTTCCCTCGCATACGGTGGAGCCTGTTGAGCTTGACTGGGAATCGTGAGCAGTCTGCATGAGGTGCGGTGGCGATTGCTCACCGAACAACTGGAAGCGCTCACGGACTGGCTCAGTAGTGCAGAGCAGCCCGAACCGGAGGCAGTCGAAGAACAGGCAGTACGACTGCTGGGTGCAGCCGTACTGCTGCTCAGACAGCACGCCGTGAACAAACGGGGACAGTGCACGTTTTGCGGGTGGACACGGTGGAAGTGGCGGTTTTGGCGACCAAGGCCACGGTGCACGGTGTACCGGTCTGTGGACTTTGTCATGAGCCAAGGCGTGGAGGTCGTGTGGTGGGAG
>JBOHFU010001128.1:0-1249 GCA_050699675.1 Pseudonocardiaceae bacterium | reverse complement strand
GTCGACGAGGGACCGGTGTCCAAGACCACCACCCCCGCCACCGTGCGGCCGTTGATCACGGTCCACACCTCGGCACCCGACGGCCGCCAGGTGGGCCGGGTCATCGACACCGCGTCCAGCGCCGCCACACCCAGGTCCCCGCCGTCCCGGCCCACCCGCAACTGCGGGCGCCCGTCCGGTCCGGCGACGACCGCCGCCAGCTGCTCCCCACCGGGACTTGAGCGGGCCGCGCTGAGCACCGTGAGCTGGCCGGCTCCAGCCGGCCCCGGGGCCGGGGCGCCATCCAGCCCGAGCAGCCGGCCACCGACGACCACCTGCCCAGCCACGCCGGGCCGCGGCCCAACCGCCGAGGTGTAGGAGACGATATCGGCGGTGCGCCACTCGACCTGCCCTGGCACCAGCGGTTGGCCGTCGGCGAGCAGCTGCAGCGGGACGGGCAGCAGGCCGTCCATCGTGGCGACGATCTGCGCCGCGACCAGCCGCCGATCCGGCTCCGCCAGCGCGACGAGACCGGTCAGGTTGATCACCGCCCGCCCGGATCTGCTGATCAGCACGTTGGATCTGGGCCGGGTCCCTTCCGGCAACGCCGACCGGACGGCTCCGGCCAGCCGTTGGGACGGCCCGGCCAGCAGCAGGTCCAACACGCGCCCGGGCAGTGTGGACGCCGGCTGCGCGGGCACCCAGCGCAGGTCGGGCACCAGGATGCGGCGGTTCGGGTCGACGAAGTAGACCCGAACCTGACGATAGTTGCGCTGGAAGGCGGTGGCCTCCACCACCACCCCGGATGGCGGGTTGGTGATCCGCCACTCACCACGCTCGGAGAGCACGTCGAGCGGGACGGTGAACATCCCCGCCTCCGGCACGAAGCTGCCGTCCGCGGTGAGCACGCCCAGCCGCGGCCCCGCCACCCGGATCCGGCGGACATCGTCAGCAGGGCCGGCCTGCGGGGTGGCGCCGGGAGCGTCCTCGATCACGGTGAGACCGGCGCGGTCGTCCCAGCTCGTCGCTGCCTCCCGGGTGAGGAAGGCACGAGCGGCGGCGTGCCCGTTGGCCGGGCTACCGGTGGCCTCGATGAACTCTCGCACCAGCCGGAAGGGGTCTACGCCCAGTTCCGGCCCGGCTGGTGGGGCCAGTCCCGAGCCCACCGGAATCGAGCGCACCACTTGCATGTCGGAGCTGCTCGGGACAGCGGCGCATCCGGTTACCAGAGCCAGCAGCGCTACGACCACGGCAGGCAGCGGTGCAGTAC
>JBOHFU010001127.1:0-1253 GCA_050699675.1 Pseudonocardiaceae bacterium | reverse complement strand
GCCTCCACGGCCTCACCGACCAGCCGGATATAGAGGTCGAAACCGACCCCGGCGATGTGCCCGGACTGCTCGCCGCCGAGGATGTTGCCGGCGCCGCGGATCTCCAGGTCCTTCATCGCGACGGCCATGCCGGCGCCGAGCTCGGTGTGCTGGGCGATAGTGGACAGCCGATCGTGCGCCGTCTCGGTCAGCGGCGTCTCGGGCGGGTAGAGGAAGTAGGCGTACCCCCGCTCCCGGCCGCGCCCGACCCGCCCGCGCAGCTGGTGCAGCTGGGCGAGCCCGAGCAGATCCCCCCGCTCCACGACCAGCGTGTTGGCGTTGGAGATGTCCAGCCCGGTCTCGACGATCGTGGTGCACACCAGCACGTCGTGCTCACGTTCCCAGAACCCGGCGACGGTGCGTTCGAGCTGATCCTCGTTCATCTGACCATGCGCAACCGCCACCCGCGCCTCGGGCACCAGCTCGCGGATGCGCCGGGCCGCCTTCTCGATCGAGGACACCCGGTTGTGCACGTAGAAGACCTGCCCGTCGCGCAGCAGCTCGCGGCGGATCGCGGCACCGACCTGCTTGTCGTCGTAGATCCCGACGTAGGTCAGTACCGGGTGGCGCTCCTCGGGTGGGGTCAGGATGGTCGACATCTCACGGATGCCGGCCAGGCTCATCTCCAGGGTCCGCGGGATCGGGGTGGCCGACATCGTCAGCACGTCGACGGCGGTCCGTAGGGCCTTGATGTGCTCCTTGTGCTCGACGCCGAAGCGCTGCTCCTCATCGACCACCACCAGCCCGAGATCCTTCCAGCGCACCCCCGCCTGCAGCAGCCGGTGCGTGCCGATCACGATGTCCACCGAGCCGTCGGCGAGTCCGGCGAGCACCTCGGAAGCCTCAGCAGTGTGAGTGAACCGGGACAGCCCCCGCACCGTGACCGGAAACGAGTGCATCCGGTCGGAGAAGGTCTGCAAGTGCTGCTGGGCCAGCAGCGTGGTGGGCACCAGCACGGCCACCTGCTTGCCGTCCTGCACGGCCTTGAAAGCGGCCCGCACGGCGATCTCGGTCTTGCCGTAGCCGACGTCGCCGCAGACCACCCGGTCCATCGGGACCCCGCGGCGCATGTCCGCCTTGACCTCGTTGATCGCGGCGAGCTGGTCGGGTGTCTCGGTGTAGACGAAAGCGTCCTCGAGTTCAGCCTGCCATGGGGTGTCCGGCCCGAATGGATGCCCCGGGGCGGACTGGCGCGCCGCGTAGAGCTGCACCAG
>JBOHFU010001126.1:0-1255 GCA_050699675.1 Pseudonocardiaceae bacterium | reverse complement strand
CCTACCTGCGCCGGCAACCCGCCTGTCGACATGGCAGACATGGTATGCCTGAGATGGCGGAGATGGACGGCGCGACCTGGCGGAAATGGCGGGTTGCGGGCAGCCTGAGTTCGCCGATGAGGTCGGGGCACGAACCCTTGGGCTGGCAGGAGCGGCGCTATGTGCCGCACCCGCAGACCGACGGTCCGGCCATCGCCCGAGTACCCTCGCGGATCATGCAGCACACCGCGACCGCAGCCGAGTTCACGGAGGCCCGGGCGCTGTCGTCGCGCAGCTGGTCGCGGGCAGTCGGCGATCTGACCGCGGGGTGGCGACAACGTGGGCTGTGGGGACATCTGGGCTGGCAGGACATCAAGCAGGGCTACCGGCGCTCGGTGATCGGCCCGTTCTGGATCACTATCAGCCTGGCCGTCCAAGCGATCGGGATGGGCATCCTCTACGCCGCGCTGTTCGGCCAGCCGTTGCACGACTTCCTGCCCTACCTGGCCGTCGGGCTGATCATCTGGCAGTTCATGGCGGCCTGCGTCAATGACGGCGCCGAGGTCTTCATCCGCAACGAGGGCCTGATCAAACACCTGCCCGCGCCGTTGAGTGTGCACGTCTTCCGGCTGGTCTGGCGGCAACTGCTGTTCTTCGGGCACAACGTGCTGGTCTGGGCCGCGCTGATGCTGATCTTCCCACCGCGAGACCCGCGAGCTTTCGGGTGGAGCAGCCTGCTGGCGTTCCCGGCGCTGGCGCTGATCGTGCTCAACGGGGTCTGGGTGGCCATCCTGATCGGGATCATCGCCACCAGGTACCGGGACGTCCCCCCGGTGACCGCCAGCATCGTCACCCTGATGTTCTTCATGACGCCGATCGTGTGGGACTACGAGCAGCTGAAGAGCACACCCGGCCCGGTCGGCGAGCGCGCGCGGCTGGTCGAGCTCAACCCGTTCCTGCACTACGTTGAGATCCTACGGCGTCCGATGATCGGTGAGTCCTTCGAACTTCGGCACTGGGTGGTGACTCTGACTATCACTGTGGTGGGGTGGGCGGTGGCGCTGCTGGTCCTGCGCAACTACCGGGCCCGAGTCTCCTACTGGGTGTGATAGCACAATGGTCTCCATCGACGTCAACGGCGCCTGCGTCGACTTCCCGATCTTCGACGCGAAGACCAGGTCGCTGAAGAAGGCGCTGCTGGGCACCATGGGGCGGGCTGGCGGCAAGATCGGGATCGACTCCAAGGTGCCGATCATCGAGGCGCTCCGGGACATCA
>JBOHFU010001125.1:0-1256 GCA_050699675.1 Pseudonocardiaceae bacterium | reverse complement strand
CGAAGATCCCCGAGCCGTCGGGGTCGATCCACAGCCGTCCGGCGGTGCCGCCGCGATAGCGCTTCCACATCGCGTAGTCGTGCCGGCGCCCGCCGAACCCGGTGCCGAGCACCACCCCGCCCCCCGCCGCGATGTCCAGTGCGGTGACCGGGCCGTAGGGCAGACGCTGCGCGGGTCCGCCATCCAGCGGGACAGCACGCGCCCAGGTGCGGTGGCGAAACGGCTCACCGGCAGCGGAGGCCACGTGCACCCGGTGGGTGTCGGCCCAGCCCAGCACGCGGGCGTGCGCGTCACCCCACCACGTCGTGCGCACCGACGGGCCGCCCGCGGTGGCGACGACGTGCAGCTCGGGTGTTCCGTCGCGCTGGCTGAGGTGGGCCAAGTTCTCACCATCGGGGGAGAAGCGCAGGCCCTTGGTCGGGGCGTGATCGGAGGTCAACTGCCACGGCCGCCCACCCTCCAACGGGGCAAGCCACACGTCGTCCTGGGCAACGAATCCGATCAGGTCGCCGTGCAGGGTGGGGTAGCGGAGGTAGGAGTCATTGCCGGGGCTCAGCACCTCCGCACTTTATCCGCGCCGATCATCACCGGGGCTGTTACCCGCCCCGCGACCGCGACGTCACCACAGGTACTGGTGTCGTCCAGTCCGACGAGGCGCGCTGACTCCTGCGCCGCGCAGAAGGCCGGGTACACCGTGCCACGGCACTTGCGACGGTGGCCGGCCGGCGTGTCAGAGAGCTGTGCCCGTCTGGCCGGGGTCGGGTAGGTCGGACGTGACGCCGACGACACACGGCACACAGAGCGCGCCGGACGGCGTGTCCTGGAATATCGGACCGTCGCTAGGGATGGTGTGACCGCACAGCGTTTCGGCATAGCCCAGGGCGGGCGTTCGGTCGCGACGGTCTTATGTACCGACCCCAGTACCGGTAGCGACGTAAGCCCGTCATTCGCCCCTTGGGCTGCCCTACGCAGGTTGTGGTCTATGTTCGGCTCGTACGCGATGAACCGCCCGAGAGGTCATGCGCAGTGGCTGGCACACCACCCGAGATCGACGCGACCGTTCCGCACTCGGCCCGGATATGGAATTACTGGTTGGGTGGCAAGGATAACTACCCCATCGACCAGCGGATCGGTGAGGAGATCCTGCAGATCTTTCCGGAGGTGGGACACCTGGCCCGTGTGGTTCGGGCGTTCCTCGGCCGTGTCGTCACCTACCTCGTTCACGAGGCAGGGATCCGACAGGTCATCGACATCGG
>JBOHFU010001124.1:0-1259 GCA_050699675.1 Pseudonocardiaceae bacterium | reverse complement strand
CCCAACCCACCTCCGGCTGCGGCCAGTACGGCGCCGACCGCGGCCACCGCGCCGGATCCAATGATCATTCCGGTCATGTACTCGTGCGCCAGGCCGGCCCGGCGCTCGATCGCGGTGTAGTCGGGAAAACCGGAGTCCTGCTGCAGGTCCTGGGCGCTACCCGGCACCTGGGGCATCGGGAGCCGGGATAGCTGGATGGTCAGCCGGGGCAGTGCCGAGATACCGCCCAGCGCGATCGCCGCTGCCCCCGCGGCGATGCCCGCGGCGGTACCGTCGACCAGGCTGGCGACCAGAAAGACCAGCGCGCCGAGCGCGGCGGCGGTGGCGCTGGCCACGAATGGCGTGATGCCGTCGCCCAGCACCATGATCGAGACGATGGCCAGCACCAGGGCCAGCGTGCAGGCCAGCAAGAAGTTCTCCGCGTGGACGCCACCGGGCACTATGTAGAGCCCGCTGACGAAACCCAGGGCCACGCTGCCCGCTGCCACCAGCACTCCTGCGCTGGTCTCGCCGTACACCCGAGCGATCACCGCGCCCGTGACCAGCACGCCCACAGCGCCGGCGCCCGCGACGACGGCGACGCCGAGGCCGGGTCCGGCGCGCAACAGCGCAGCGGCACCGGCCAGCAGCGCCAACCCTGCCGCGACCATCCCGAGCATGCGGGCGGTGTCCTCGGTCCACGGACGGTAGCTGCCCGGGGCGGATATCGCGATGGCTTCCACGACGTCGTCGAACAGCGGGGGTGGGGGACTGTCGCAGCGGCGCCTCAGTTGCAGGAGATCGCCGTCGACCACCCCCAACGAGCCCAGTGGGCGATCCGGATCGATCGCCTCACCGCCGAGTTTGGCCAGGCACCAGCCGCCGTGCCTGCTGCCACCGTCGGCAGCGGACTCACCAGCCATCTCGAGCACCATCGGCAGCAGGTTGGCCACCGCGACATCAGACGGCAGCGCCAGGTCGATGCGGGTGCGGGGGGCCACCACCGTCACTCTGCTGAACACCGCGGACGGCCGCCCCGCCGGTCCGGGGCGCGACGATTGAACCGCCGGTCCCGGTCCGGACCGGGGCGGTTGAGCCGTCAGTCCAGCACCCGACGGCCGCACCGCGGGAACTCCATTGGCATTGGTTGGCAACGCTGCACCCTCTCGCTCGGCCTGCCGACCATCGGTTGTGCACATCGGTGCGGGGTCTCGGCGGCCTTCTTGGTGCTGCGGAGTATCTACGCTCTGAGCGCCCGGCCGTTCAAGGGGGGTCTCTCC
>JBOHFU010001123.1:0-1259 GCA_050699675.1 Pseudonocardiaceae bacterium | reverse complement strand
GGTTCGTAGATGGGACGCAGCCTGCGCGAGAAGATCCACAACCCGTTCGACTGGACCTGCAACTGCGATCCGAGCTGCTGGTGCAATACGACGCGCTGGGGACGGGCGCTCATGTGGTACATCCCGCCTCGCTTCCACCGCTTCCCGCCCAAACCGTAGGGCCATGCTCACCCTGTTTGGCGTCAGCGCGCTCACCTTCATGATGCTCATGTACGCGCTGGAGAGACGTGGTCCGCACTTCATCCTGGCCTTCGCGCTTGGATGTGCCCTGGCGAGCCTCTACGGCTTCCTGTCGGGCGCGTGGCCGTTCGGCGTGGTGGAGGCGATCTGGACGGCAGTGGCCGTCCATCGCTTCCGGCGTTTCGCCAAACCCTCCTAGCGGCCAGACTGCTGATCGGCCGCTCGAGGGTCGTTCATCGCACATCCACGGCGCGGGCGCCACCGTCTCGGGAGAACAGCGTTTCGTATCCTCCTCAGGAGGGTGTCAACGGGGGAGCGGGGGTGCAGGTCGCGCCAAACCCGCATCAAGCCTCTAGCCCTGATGAGTTTCGGGACGCGCGGCAGTCTTAGGATCAAGTGCCACGCAAGAAGGAGGGAACCGCGATGGTTGATCATACGATCGGCAGCCGCGAGGAGTGGCAGGCGGCCCGCGAGGAATTGCTGCGACACGAGAAGGAACACACCCGGGTGGGCGACGAGCTCGCACGGCAGCGCCGCGAGCTGCCGTGGGTTCCGGTCGAGAAGGAGTACCGGTTCGAGACCGACGAGGGCACGCGGACCCTGGCGGAGCTCTTCGACGGTCGCTCCCAGCTCCTCGTCTACCACTTCATGTTCGGCCCGAGCTACGAGGCCGGCTGCCCGGTGTGCTCGTCGAGCGCCGACGCCGTCAACGGCGTCCTTCCGCATCTCCATGCGCGCGACGTGACGATGCTCTACGTTTCGCGAGCGCCGCTCGAGAAAGTCCAGGCCTACAAGCGGAGGATGGGCTGGAGCTTTCCCTGGGTGTCGTCCGCGGATAGCGACTTCAACTTCGACTTCGACGTCTCGTACACCGTCGAGCAGCTGCGCGAGCACATGGGGCCGATCCTCGAGGGCGACCCGCCGCCTGTATTGCGCCAGATGGCGACCGCAACCGGAACCGACGTGGCCGGATACGTCTCGGAGGGCCCGGGCATGAGCGCCTTTGCGCTGGCTGATGGCGCCGTCTACCACACCTACTCGACCTACGCCCGCGGACTGGAGTTCCTGATGGGCTACTA
>JBOHFU010001122.1:0-1263 GCA_050699675.1 Pseudonocardiaceae bacterium | reverse complement strand
AGCGTCTCGCGCATCTGGCCGGTGACCAGTTCGGCGAAGGTGCACGCGATGATCCGCACCGCGTCCGGTCCAAGGTCGGCGACCAGCCGGGAGGCGTGCGCGAACAGGAAATCGCCGGTGAGGATCGCGACCGTGTTGTCCCATCGGGCGTTGGCGCTCACCGCCCCCCGGCGCATGGTGGCCTCGTCCATCACGTCGTCGTGGTAGAGCGTGGCGAGATGCACCAGCTCCACGACCGCGGCCGCGCGCACGACGTCGGGCATCCACCCCGTTTCCCGGTCCCGCCCGAACTGCCCGGCAAGCAGGGTGAACAGCGGACGGAACCGCTTACCTCCGGCGTCGATCAGGTGCAGCGATGTCTCGGTGAGGAAGCGGAACTCGCTTCGCACCTCCCGGTGCAGCAGCTCCTCGACCTGCGCCAAGCCACCTTCCAGTGCGGCTCGCAACGCCGGGTCGGCCAGCTCCACGCCGGCGACCTGCTCGGATGTCGACCCGTTCATCACCGGATCAGGAGGTGAACACGCCGAGCGTGGCCCAGTCCAGGGCGAAGGTGGGCAGCACCCCAAGTAGCAGGGTGACCACCACGCCGAGCGTGATCGCGGCGGTGGTGAACGCCCCCGGCACGCTCACCGTCGGACCGTCGGTGGCCGGTTCGCTGAAGTACATCAGCACCACCACCCGCAGGTAGAAGAACGCGGCCACCGCGCTGGCCACCAGCGCCACCACCACCAGCGGCGCCATCCCGTCCGCCAGCGCTGCGCTGAACACCGCGAATTTGCCGGTGAAACCACTGGTCAGCGGGATTCCGGCGAGCGCGAAGAGCAGGAAGGCGAAGACCGCGGCGGTCAACGGCGAGCGTTTGGCCAACCCGGCCCACTGCGATAGGTGGGTGGCCTCACCGTCGGCGTCGCGCACCAGGGTGACGACACCGAACGCGGCCAACGTGGTGAAGCCGTAGGCGAGCAGGTAGAACATCGTCCCGGACAGGCCGGCCTCGGTCAGCGCGATCGCCCCGACCAGCAGGAAGCCGGCGTGCGCCACCGAGGAGTAGGCGATCATGCGCTTGATGTCGGTCTGGGTCAGGCCCAGCACCGCGCCGATCGCCATCGAGACGATCGCGACGCCCCACAGCAGGCCGCGCCACTCCCAGCGGGTGCCCTCGAAACCCACCGTCAGCACCCGCAGGATGGCACCGAAGGCAGCGACCTTGGTGCAGGCCGCCATGAAGGCCGTCACCGGCGTCGGCGCGCCCTGGTAGACGTC
>JBOHFU010001121.1:0-1263 GCA_050699675.1 Pseudonocardiaceae bacterium | reverse complement strand
AGAAGTGCCGCGAACACCACCAGAAGCCGCAGCTGGTGCAGGTCAAGGAGGGCTCGCGGCACGGCTGCGGGCCGTTCAACTGCGAGTTCTTCGCGGTGAACCACTCCATTCCCGACGCGCTGGCGGTGGCCATCCGCACCCCGGCCGGGCTGGTGCTGCACACCGGTGACGTCAAGCTCGACCAGCTACCACTGGATGGGCGGCTGACCGATCTCGCCGGGTTCTCCCGGCTCGGCGACGAGGGTGTGGACCTGCTCCTGATCGATTCCACCAACGCCGAGGTGCCCGGCTTCGTCACCCCGGAACGGGACATCGGCCCGGTGCTGGACTCGGTGATCGGCAAGGCCACCCAGCGGGTCATCGTGGCCTGCTTCGCCAGCCACGTGCACCGGGTGCAGCAGGTGCTGGAAGTCGCCGCCGACCACGGGCGCAAGGTGGCGCTGGTGGGCAGGTCGATGGTGCGCAACATGGGCGTCGCGGCCGACCTCGGGCTGCTCCGGGTTCCGCCGGGTCTGCTGGTGGAACTCGACGAGGCGCTGGCGATGCCCGAGCACCGGGTGCTGTTCGTGTCCACCGGCTCGCAGGGAGAACCGCTGTCGGCGCTGTCCCGGATGGCTCGCGGTGAGCACCGGCAGATCCGGATCCGTTCCGGGGACACCGTCGTGTTGGCCAGTTCTCTCATCCCTGGCAACGAGACCGCAGTGTTCCGCGTGGTCAACGGGCTGACCCGGCTGGGCGCCGCGGTGGTGCACCAGGGCACTGCAAAGGTGCACGTGTCCGGGCACGCGCCGGCTGGGGAGCTGCTGTTCCTCTACAACGCGATCCGCCCCTCCAACGTCATGCCGGTGCACGGCGAGTGGCGGCACTTGCGAGCCAACGCTGCCCTCGCGGTCCGTACCGGGGTGCCGCCGGAGCGGGTGGTGATCGCCGAGGACGGCGTGGTCGTGGATCTGGTGGACGGCTGCGCGGAGATCACCGGCCGGGTCGAGGTGGGGCAGGTGTACGTGGACGGGCTGTCGGTCGGCGACGTGGGGGAGTCGACGCTGTCCGACCGGCTGATCCTCGGCGAGGGTGGGTTCATCGCGATCACCGTGATGGTGGTGTCGGCCACCGGCCGGGCGGTGGCACCGCCGACTATCTCGGGCCGGGGGTTCTCGGACGATCCCAAGGCCCTCGACAACGTCGTGCCGCTGGTGGAGATGGAGCTGGCCCGCACCGAAGCGGAGGGGATCACCGACACCCACCGGATCGCTCAGGCGGTGC
>JBOHFU010001120.1:0-1264 GCA_050699675.1 Pseudonocardiaceae bacterium | reverse complement strand
GGCCGCCGGCGGATCGACGGTGCCGATCTACGAGACGTCTTCTCCGGAACAGGTGGAGTGGATCCTTTCGGATTCCGGCGCCAAGGCGGTCTTCGTCGAGACCTCCGCGCACCGCGAGATAGTCCACGGTCTGGTTGATCGCCTGGGTGAGCCGGTTCTGGTCTGGCAGATCGAGCCGGCGGCGAGCAGCGGGGGCCCAGGCGCAGCGATCGACGACGTCACTGCGCTGGGCGCCGAGATCAGCGACGACGCCGTACGGCAGCGTGCCGCCGCGGTGGGTGCCGAGGACCTGGCGACGTTGATCTACACCTCGGGTACCACCGGGCGCCCCAAGGGCTGCGAGATCACCCACCGCAACCTGCTCGCCGTGACCCGGTCTGCGGTGGGTGAGTTTCCTGGCCTGATGCAGCCGGCCAACTCGATGCTGCTGTTCATCCCCTTGGCGCATGTGCTCGCCCGAATCGTCCAGTGCTGCTGTGTGTACGCTCGGATCACCCTTGGGCACACCCCGGATGTGAAGAACCTGGTCGCCGAGCTGACCGAGTTCCGGCCGACGTTCGTACTGGCAGTGCCTCGAGTTTTCGAGAAGGTCTACAACTCGGCAAAGCATAAAGCGCATGCCGACGGCAAAGGCTTCATCTTCGACGCCGCCGACGCCACCGCCGTCGAGTGGAGCCGCGCCCGAGACGCAGGCGGGGCCGGGCTGGTCCTGCGGACCAAGCACGCATTGTTCGACCAGCTGGTCTACTCCAAGCTACGGACGGTGCTCGGCGGTCGGTGCGTCGCGGCGGTCTCCGGTGGCGCCCCGCTGGGCGAGCGGCTCGGGCATTTCTTCCGCGGTATCGGGGTGACGGTGCTGGAGGGCTACGGGCTGACCGAGACCAGTGCGCCAGCCACGGTGAACACCGAGAAGAACATCAAGATCGGCACCGTGGGTCCACCGTTGCCCGGCGTGACTATCAAGATCGACGACGATGGCGAGGTACTGATCAAGAGCCCGGGTTTGTTGCGCCGATATTGGCACAACGAGCAGGCCACCAAGGAAGCGGTCATGGACGGCTGGTTTCACTCCGGCGACCTCGGGGAGCTGGACGCCGACGGCTTCCTTCGGATCACCGGCCGGAAGAAGGAGCTCATCGTCACAGCAGCCGGCAAGAACGTCTGCCCCACCGCACTGGAGGACCGGATCCGAGCTCATCGGCTGATCAGCCAGTGCATGGTGGTGGGTGACAAGCAGCCCTTCGTCGCTGCCCTGATCACTCTC
>JBOHFU010001119.1:0-1266 GCA_050699675.1 Pseudonocardiaceae bacterium | reverse complement strand
TCGATCCACGAGTCGGACATGCTGCTATTTCCCGACGCTGCGACGGCGCGCATCGACCCGTTCCGGGTGCAGAAGACTTTGAACATCAACTTCTTCGTGCACGACCCGTTCACCCGGGAACCCTACAGCCGTGACCCGCGCAACGTGGCCCGCAAGGCCGAGGAGTTCCTGGCCTCCACCGGCATCGCCGACACCGCGTACTTCGGCCCCGAGGCGGAATTCTACTGCTTCGACTCGGTGCGCTTCGACACCACCCCGAACGCCGCGTTCCACGAGATCGACTCGATCGCGGGCTGGTGGAACACCGGCGCGGACGAGGAGGGTGGCAACCAGGGCTATAAGGTCAACTACAAGAGCGGCTACTTCCCGGTGCCGCCGACCGACCACTTCGCCGACCTGCGCAACGCGATGGTCACGAACCTCATCGGCTGCGGCTTCACCGTGGAGAAGGCGCATCACGAGGTGGGCACGGCGGGCCAGGCCGAGATCAACTACAGGTACAACACTCTGCTGCACGCCGCAGACGACCTGCAGCTCTACAAGTACATCATCAAGAACACCGCGTGGGCGGCTGGCCGGACCGTGACGTTCATGCCCAAGCCGCTGTTCGGGGACAACGGCTCCGGCATGCACACCCACCAGTCGCTGTGGACCGACGGTGTGCCCCTGTTCCACGACGAGTCCGGCTACGCCGGGCTGTCCGACATCGGGCGGCACTACATCGGTGGCATCCTGCACCACGCGCCGTCGCTGCTGGCGTTCACCAACCCGACCGTGAACTCCTACCATCGCATGGTGCCCGGCTTCGAAGCACCAGTGAACCTCGTGTACTCGCAGCGCAACCGGTCGGCCTGCATCCGGATCCCGATCACCGGGAACAACCCCAAGGCCAAGCGCATCGAGTTCCGGTGCCCGGACGCCTCGGGCAACCCCTACCTGGCCTTCTCCGCGATGATGATGGCTGGGCTGGACGGGATCAAGAACGCTTACGAGCCTGCAGCACCGATCGACAAGGACCTCTACGAGCTGCCCCCCGAGGAAGCCAAAAACGTCGCGCAGGTGCCGGCGAGCCTGGGCGCGGTGATTGACCGCCTCGAGGCCGACCACGACTACCTACTCGAGGGTGGGGTCTTCACCCCGGACCTGATCGAGACCTGGATCGCGCTCAAGCGCGAGAACGAGATTGACCCCCTGCGCCTGCGCCCCCACCCCTACGAGTTCGCCCTCTACTACGACGTCTGATCACTGAGGAACTCTGACCTGCGG
>JBOHFU010001118.1:0-1268 GCA_050699675.1 Pseudonocardiaceae bacterium | reverse complement strand
CAAGCCCGAGCGCTTATCACATAACTTGTCCGGCTACTGGTCTCGCCGCATCACCGACGAACACCGCCTTGTCTATCAACTCCGGGACGAAGAACTCATCATCGTGCAAGCGCGATACCACTACTAAGGGTGTACGTAGTCAGGTCGGTCGAGCCACGACCACCTGCGGGCGACAACTCGCACACTCAAGAATAACGAATGTCCAGGTCCTTGACCTGGACATTCGTTTGTGGAGGTGCTTGCCGCTTACTCGCACTCGGTGCAAGCTGCTGATCTGCGGCTTTGTCACACGCTGGGCTCTCACCGGCCCCTGTGCCTCGGCACCGAGCGCGAAGCGTCGATGGGGCCGGCACAACCACCTCGATGAGCGCGACACTGCCGAGTCGATCACTGCCTACCGCGAGGGCGCCACCGCCGTCTCCCTCACCGCTGCCCACGGCTTGAGCCTCAAGAGCGTCAAGCGCCTCCCAACCGCGTTGATGTGTCGCAGCAGTGCGAGCGTCGGGAGCAGGTGATCCGTACGGTCCAGGCCGCATTGCACGGTGGTACGCGAAAGATACCCAAGATCGGTGTTACGAACCCATCGTCGAACCCGGAGGCCCTTGTGGACACCGATCTGGATACCCTCGCGGTCGCACTGGATGTCAGGACCGACGACGACTGGGTCATCGACTCCACTGCGGTGGAGTGTGTCCGCTCACGGGATGCGTGGCCGGTGGCAGCAGCGCATCCCGATCCTGGATCTGCCGTTGCCGACGCCTGCGCCTGAGGGCGCAGTGGATCAAGGCATAACGCCACTGGCTGAAATGAGCGAGGACGATGAGCGATGCGAGCCCGTTGCGTGACATCGGGGAGCACCGGATACGCCTTACCGAACAGGAAGCCCAGCTCAACCTGCGCACGGTGCTGGAGCTGTGCGCGGCGGGCGAGTTGCGCTGCAGCGAGAAAACCAGCCGCCCCTCCGCGGCGACCGTCCACACTGTCGAGGAACATCTCGCGTACCGCGACTTCTACCTTCACGACCCGATCGCTTCGTTCTCCTGGCCGCTGCTGATCCAGGCCGGTGGACTTGCAAAGATCGAGGGCGGGCGGCTCCAGTTGACCGCGAAGGGCCGCGGCGCCCTGCGGAAACCGCCGGCTGAGGTCATCCGCCAGCCGTGGCAGCACTGGCTGACCCACACGGTGATCGACGAGTTCAGCCGGATCGCGCAGATCAAGGGACAGCGCGCCCGTAACGTCCTCACCTCGGCTAAAACCCGCCGCCAGAC
>JBOHFU010001117.1:0-1271 GCA_050699675.1 Pseudonocardiaceae bacterium | reverse complement strand
TGCTCCCATTTCGGCCAGTACGGTGCCACCGGCTCGCGCTCGTCCGCCTTTTCCCGCAGAAAGTGAGCCGCGCAGGCATCTCGGTTGACGTCGTGATTGCCGGGCACGATGGCCACGTGCTCCCGGGTCAGGCCCACCGCCTCGGTCAGCGCGGTCAGGAACTCCACCACCTGCTCGAACTCGCTGCGCAAGCCCCACTCCGCCAGGTCGCCCGTGACCACCATCAAATCCGGCCGCAGCCCGGGGTTCTCAGCGAGGGCGTCCACATCGTCGTGCAGCCGCTGGAACAGGGTGTCGTGGGCCTGGTCGGCCGGGGTCAGGCCGTTGCCACCGAAGAGGTGGTTGCGGCCGAACTGGGGATCCGACACGTGCAGGATCGTCAGTTCGCTGACCCCGTCAGCGGCCCGCCGCCGGGCCCGGGCGTGCCGGGGATCGAGGACCTCCGGCCAGGCCAGCCGCAACCGATCGGCGGTGATGGCGTAGCTGTCCCGCTCCCCGGAGGCCGCGGGTGGCGCGGCGGTCAGCAGACCCACCACCCGGTTGGTGCCGCGGTCATACACGGGGCTGCCGCTGAACCCCGGCTGGATCCGCAGCGCGCTGTCGAGCGTGGAATCCAGCTGTAGGTGACGGCCCCCGACCTGGCCGCGGACGGTGGCCTCCACCCAGGCGCCGTGCGGGCGCGGCGGGTTGCCGGGGTAGCCGAACACGTCCACCTTCCGGCCCCGTGCGGGCGGGTTCACGGCAAGCCGGGCGGGGGTGGCGCCGGTGGGGAGCTCGGTGCTGCTCAGGACGAGCCCGGCAAAGTCGTCTCCGATGGCTCCGGTGCGCGGCGGCGGCAGCCAGCGCTGCACCCGGGCCCGCAGCGTCGGGCCGTCGCTGACCGCGAACTCCACGGTGACCTCACCGGTTGGCTGGTCCTGTGCCGCGGGGTCCCGGCCGAGCGCGATGTTGACCACATGCGCGCAGGTCAGGATCTCTTGGGGGCCGACGAGCACGCCCACACCTGCGGTGCCTCCGGCCGCATCCAGCACGCGCACGGCGAGCCCGCTGCCCGGTGGGTCAGTCATCGCCGGCCGCGGCCTCCCGCATCGACGGGCACTTTGATCACGCTCCCTGAACGGCTCACGGACCTGATGAGACGTGTCACTGTAGGCCGCAGGTCAGGGTTGCAATGGCATCGGCTTGGGCGGCCGTCTCACTCTCCGGTGCAGCCGCGGAATCGCTTGACCTCACTGCGGCGACGCGAGTCAGGATGGCTCTGTCGTCCTCGA
>JBOHFU010001116.1:0-1271 GCA_050699675.1 Pseudonocardiaceae bacterium | reverse complement strand
ACCTGGACTACGGTCTCCAGTAGGCGTAGCTGCAGGGCGGACGGGGTGTTGGCCATCGCGGCGGCCGCCTTGGCCAGCATCTCCGATGCCTGCAGTTCGCCTTCGGCGCTGATCACCCGGGCCCGCCGCTCACGTTCGGCCTCGGCCTGGCGCGACATCGACCGCTTCATCGACTCCGGCAGTGCGACGTCCTTAATCTCCACCCGGTCGATGTGCACGCCCCAGCCCAGCGCGGGGCTGTCGATCAGGAGCTCCAGTCCCTCGTTGAGCCGCTCGCGATTGGACAGCAGGTCGTCCAGCTCACTTTTGCCGATGATGGACCGCAGCGACGTCTGCGCCACCTGGGAGACGGCCTGCAGGTAGTCCTGCACGTCGACCACGACCCGAACCGGGTCGACGACCTTGAAGTACACCACCGCGTCGACCCGCACCGATACGTTGTCGCGGGTGATCCCGTCCTGCGCGGGCACCGGCATGGTGACGATCTGCATGTTGACCTTGCGGAGCTGTTCCACCCCCGGAGTGACCCAGGTGAGCCCCGGCCCCCGGGGGGCGCCCCTCACCCGCCCGAACCGGAACACCACACCACGCTCGAACTGCCTGACCACGTGGACCCCGGACACCAGCCACAGAGCCACGATCGCGATCAGCGCCACAATGATGACGATGACGGTCATGCCGCGCCCTTCGTCCGGGAAAAGCGTGCCCCAGACCACCCCCCTCACGCTACTCCGGCGCCGTTGCCCGGGCATGGGGGTGGACTTGTGGCCCGGGGTGCGGGCAGTGTGGAGTAATGCGGGCGATATGGAAGGGCGCACTGGCGTTCGGGATGGTCAGCATCCCGGTTCGGCTGTATTCGGCGACCGAGGACCGGGATGTGTCCTTTCACCAAGTGCATGCCGATGATGGCGCGCGGGTGCGCTACCGCCGGGTGTGCACCTCCTGCGGCGAGGAGGTCGCCTATGCCGACCTCGCCAAGGGCTACGAGCTGCCGTCCGGTGAGACGATGGTGCTGACCGACGAGGACTTCGCCAACCTGCCGCTGCCCAGCGCCAAGACCGTGGAGCTGCAGGCGTTCGTGCCCGCTGAGCAGGTCGATCCGCTCGCCCTGGCCCGCGGCTACTACCTGGAACCCGAGGCCGCCGGCCGCAAGCCCTACGAGTTGCTTCGCGCCGGGCTCGAGCGCACCGGGCGGGTGGGTCTGGCCAAGATCGCGGTGCGGACCAAGGAATCGCTGGCCGTGCTGCGGCCCCGCGGGGACGTGCTCGTGC
>JBOHFU010001115.1:0-1273 GCA_050699675.1 Pseudonocardiaceae bacterium | reverse complement strand
CAACTGCATGATCTGCGAACGATGCACCAGGCACTGACCGCGGAAAGGAACCAGGTCCGGTTGCGAGGCGCACCACCGGCTCAGCGCCGCTGTCCACTCCCGGGCCCGACGCAGATCAAAGATGTGCTGGCAGGCCTCGATCACTATGCAGTAGATGATGCCGGCCGCTATGGGAGAGAGCTCCCCGGCCGTGGCGGCGACCATCACCTCGTCGAACAACGCCACGGCCTCGGCAGGCTTTCCCAACTGGACCAGTGCCTCGCCCCGGCCGAGCGCGCCGAACATCATCAGGTCCACATCGCCGAAGCGTCGACCGATGTCGGCGGCTTGCTCGCAGGCTGCGTAGGCCGATGCGTGGTCCCCGTCGGCCATGTATTGCAGCGCGACCGGGAAAGCGAGCAGGTATCCCTGCTCCGCGCAGCCCTGATGCCCGCCGTCGACCAGCCGTTGGGCCCGGGCGAACCAGCCGCCCGCCTGCACGGACTCGCCCGTGAACAGCAGTACCACGCCCAGCCAGAACGCGCACCGGGCGGCTCGCTGAGGATCGTCTCGACGCAGGCACTCGTGATGCGCACGCGCCCAGACGTCAGTGCTGTCGCCGTCCCTGCCGAGTAGGTACGCAGCCATGGCGAGCAACTCGAGGTCTGCCAGCGCAAGCGGTGTCTCGTGATCGGCCGCCGACAACTGAGCGTAAGCATCGCCCCACGCTCGCCGAGCAAAGCACTCGCGAGCGCGATCGAGCGCCTCGTCCATGCGCCCAGCGTAGGCAGCGGTTGGTCCGTCGACCGTCCGAATTGATGGACGGGTTCAATTTCTGGGGTTGTGCGGTGGTGTCATCTCTTCGTGGCGGGCAGTATCGCGATCCGGCCTGGGCGCCGGAACGATCCACCCGAGGACAGCCGAGTCTGGGCGCCGGTAGCCGGATCCACTCGGATCAGCCCACCGTCGCCACCGAACGCATCGACATCGCCGATCAAGATTGTGCCGTCGGCTTCGACCGCGATCCCCGACGGACCGACGAAGTCGCCACCGGAGGACACCGTGGTCTGCTCCCGCCGAATTAATCCGGATCACGCCGCCGCCGCCACCGAAGGCATTGGCGACGGCGTGCAGCACCCCGCGGACCGGAGGTGGCCTTACTGACTTCTCGGCGAGACAGCAGTGGGCCGATGCCGGCCGGCGCTCGACGATCACATACGGTCTGACCCGTACCGGGATCGAAGTGGTGAGTATGGGATTGGACCCGAACCAGCACCAGGGACTGTTCGGCGAG
>JBOHFU010001114.1:0-1274 GCA_050699675.1 Pseudonocardiaceae bacterium | reverse complement strand
GTTGACGTTTGTGGCGCCGAAGTTGGCTACGCATGGGTAATACCTGCAAGGAGTCCCGCCCGCTGGATACACCGATCATGTTTAACCATCGCGGGGAGTGCTGTGCTGTGTAAGCATCATGTTTGCTTGCCTGGTTTGACGGTCATGGGTCGTTGTTCGTGGGAGGCCACGAACAACGTCACTGGTGCAGGGTAGGTTTTTGTTGGTGCGGCGGGGTGGCCGGGGGGTGGTAGTCGCAGTATCGCGGTCACGCTTGGTGCCAAGTCTCCTATGTGGTGCCAGACAGCTCGGCAGGGGGCGAAAATGTCCAGGCCGTCATATGCGGGTAGTCGGGCTGCTGTGACTCGATTCTCCCCACGGATGTTGATCACATCGATGTAGCCATGGCTGCCCCAGTCGTAGGCTGAGACGAGGACATGCGGGGCGTGGCGGTCCCCGCAGCAATAACCGGTGAAACCGGCCGCCTTGATGGCCGCGAAGGCGTCGTAGGTCTGCGGTGTGTATGGCCAGCTCGCCGGGATCACGCGCGTTTACCTCATGTGCTGCGGCCGTGAGCGACGACGTGGCCAGCCAAGCCAGCGGCGTAGTCCTCCGGTGTCATCGATCTGGTTGGTATACCAGTCGGTGAACAGGAGTTTGGGTGCTGGCGTTCCCGCCGTGGACATATGCCGCTGATCCCCCCTGGTCGTGGTTTTCGGTCGTGTGATGAGTGGCGACATTGGTGGCTGTGTCGGGCGCACTCACGTCACCTGCCAGCGGCGCTAGATGCTTGCACGGACTGATCGGTAAGGGCAGTGATGATCAAATCGGAGGGTTGACGCAGGAAAAAGCCCAACGCCGCGTGTACGGTGCAGGTGAACCGTTTCGGCGGCCATGGGCACCATCTGCGGCGCGGCCAACAGATCCCGCATCGGCTGTGTGCGCCGAGTCGGTGTTGCTGATGTAGATGCATCAGCGCGCCTATGGATCGCACCAGACGTTCGGCTATGTCCCGGTCGGTCACTACTTCACCGGCTAGCAGGGTGTCTAGCAGCTCGGCGAGTTCCTGGCTGTACGCCTCATGCAGCGTCGCGGGCACCAACAGACTCACAACCCACCGTTCCTACCGGGCACCATCACCCGTCCCCTTCGCGCTGGTGAACACGGGCAGCGAGAGGGGGCGGGCTCACCGATGGCCACGGGAGGACCGGTCGCGACCCTGCGCACGAGTGGTGGGGCCGGGCCTGGCGAGGACTCCGGGGGCAGCATCGCCTGGCCCGACCCAGCTTCGGGGG
>JBOHFU010001113.1:0-1275 GCA_050699675.1 Pseudonocardiaceae bacterium | reverse complement strand
GCCGCTACGTGCCCGAGCAGGGCAATCGAATCGCGGTCGATCTCGACGAGGTTCCGGTGCACGTGCAGAACGCCGTGCTGGCTGCCGAGGACCGCAGCTTCCGGTCCAACCCCGGATTCGACATCACGGGCATCGCGCGGGCAGCGTGGAAGCAGCTCACCGGCGGCACTGGCGGAGGGTCCACGATCACCCAGCAGTACGTCAAGGTCGCCACCGGCCAGGACCAGTACAGCTTGTTTCGGAAATTCCGCGAGGTGGTCGCCGCGGCCAAGATAACCAAGCAGAACTCCAAGGACCGGATCCTGGAGGACTACCTCAACACGATCTACTTCGGCCGCGGGGCCTACGGCATCCAAGCCGCCAGCCAGGCGTACTTCGGCAAGAACGTGCAGAGCCTGACTCCGGCCGAGGCGGCGGTGCTGGCCGCCGCGATCCGGTCGCCCTCCCGGTTGGACCCGGCCAAGAACCTGGAGCAGTCGGAGGTCCGGTGGAACTTCGTGTTGGACGGCATGGTGGCCCAGGGCTGGCTGACCCAGGCCGAGCGGGCTGCGACGCCGTACCCGGCGACTATCGCGCCGGGGCAGGCCCCGGGCTCGCCGACCGACGACCGGGCGCACATCGTGGACCGGGTGCTTGAAGAGCTGGACAGGCAGGGCATCAATCGGGAGCAGCTGGCCGTCGACGGCGGGCGGATCAGCACCACCATCGATGCCCGGGCGCAGCGTCTGGCTCGGGACGCGGTGCTCACCGAGCTGCGCGCACAGCCGCGCAACCTGCACTCCTCGTTGGTCGCGATCGATCCGCGAAGCGGGGGGGTGCTCGCCTATTACGGCGGGGCGGAAGGTGATGGCTTCGACTTGGCCGGCGGGCCGGTGTGGAACCCGGGCTCGGCGTTCAAGCCGTTCGCCATGCTGGCCGCGCTCAAGCAGGACATCGGTATGAACTCGATCTACGACGGCAACTCTCCGCTGGTCATTGACGGTAGGCCCTACGAGAACTCGGAGAGTCGCGACTACTCCAGGCTGACCTTGCACGAGGCGATGACGCAGTCGGTCAACACGGCCTTCGTGCGGCTGGCCGAGGACGTGGGAGCGCAGGCGATCCGGGATGCCGCGATCCAGGCAGGCATCCCGGAGCAGATCAACGGCACGCGCGCGATGGCGGAGCTGGACAGCGGGCAGCCCGCGGTCGGTATCACGCTGGGCCAGTACCCGGTGCACACGATCGACATGGCCAGCGCCTACGCGACCTTCGCCGCTGACGGAATGCAGCACG
>JBOHFU010001112.1:0-1275 GCA_050699675.1 Pseudonocardiaceae bacterium | reverse complement strand
GGCGCCACTCGATGATGGCACATAGGTGCAATGCACCTGACGGCGCGACTCTCGTGGATGTTGTCCATTGGACTGTCCATTAATTCCTGTGCTCCGGGGGCTGCTGGTGACGCAACGCGGGTCGCCGCAGGGGTGCACTCGATTCGTCGCATGGGCAGCCGCCAGCGCCCTGGACCAGAGCCAGGATCACTCGCTGGGGGTCGTGGGACAGCGGTTCTACGAATCCGCCGTGGTAGGCCTGGCCACATTTGTCGATGAGCCACCGGCCGAGTATGGGCACCGCAAAAACGCCACGTTCGCCGGAGAGACCTTGGCCGAGACCGTCCAGTTGGCGCATGAACAGCTCGCCTGGCTCCAACATGGCGGCCAGGGCCTGCCCCACTGTTGCCCCGGTGCTCCCCACCATCGGGGATTCCCAGAGCGTCTCGGCGTCGTTCGCTTCCCAGTTCTGGCCCGGGTTGGTGGGTGACAGCCGCGGAATCCTTGTCTCGGCCAGGAAGGTCTCGCCACCGGCACCGGTCGCCTCGCGCACCATCTCGTACAGGGCCTCCCCGCGCAGAGCGCTGCCCGACGCTCCCAGCCCGAAGGCGACCTCGACGTCGTCGATGCCGGCCCGCACCCCAGCCAGGGCGAGATCCTTGGTCACGCCCTCGTCGAGGTGGCCGTCACCGAAGACGACGCCGCCTCCCTCAACCGCCAGCCCGTGGGTGTTGTCCCAGTCATGAAAGGCACGGGCCACCAGATCCCCCAGGGAAAGCTCGGGATACCGGCTCGTCCTGGTCGTGAGCTCAGACAGGGTGCGGTGATAGAGGAACCGGGCGGGCACAAGCCTCATCACCCGGCTGAGCTCCCGCAGCGCCGTGGCGGTGTCGGAGGCTACCCGGCGTTGGAGGTGCTCCCAGAAGCTCGGATACCGCGCCTTCCAGAATCTGCGGATGGCGGCAACCGGCGTTCGCAGGTGCCCGGCGGCGAACGCATCGGTCAGGTAGTGCGCGGCGGCGGCCTCCCGGGCCATGGCCCGGGAG
This sequence comes from Pseudonocardiaceae bacterium, assembly GCA_050699675.1. GTDB lineage: Bacteria > Actinomycetota > Actinomycetes > Mycobacteriales > Pseudonocardiaceae. The sequence continues at coordinate 250 of JBOHFU010001112.1, read as the reverse complement.
ACGTCACCGCCGTGACGGCCGAGGTGCCATGCCTCGTCCAGCGCGACCTGGTGGAGGTTGCGGTAGGCCAACAGGGCCGAGCCGAAGCCACTGCCGGTTGCGACGTCTGACCTACCGGGCGTGACGAAGTGGTCGTCATTGCTCGCCGCCAGGGTCAAGTAGCGATCCCGGACCCGTCGCTCCACATCGCTGCGGGCGGCGCTGGGGTTGAACCGAAAGTCGGCGAACTGCCCACTCGGTTCGAATCTGG
>JBOHFU010001111.1:0-1276 GCA_050699675.1 Pseudonocardiaceae bacterium | reverse complement strand
GGTCTCCTGGGTGGGTGCGGCGCCCACCGGGGTGGCCAGCGAGGCGGAGTACCTCGAGATCCAGCTCGTTGACCACGTCGATCCCGAGCTGGTCCGTGCCCAGCTGGATGCGGCTTTGCCGGAGGGGCTCGCGGTGCTCGAGGGGGTCCTGGCCGGTCCCGGCGGACTCGCCGAGCGAATCGAGGCCAGCAGGTGGCGCATCGAGGTCCCCGGGCTGCACAGTGAGCAGCTCCGGCAGGCCGCCCAGGCGCTGCTCGCCGTCCCAGAACTGCTGGTCGAGCGCGTCACCAAGGACGGACGGCGCTCGCTGGACGCACGGGCCGCGATCGTCTCGCTGGAGGTCGAGGATTTCCCCGCGCTGGCGCCTATGCCCGATCCGCTCAGCAGGTGTGGGATACTGATAGCGGTTGTACGGCAGGTTAACCCTGCGGTCCGACCCGACGATGTGCTGAGCGCGCTCGGCGTCGTCGCCGGACTCCCGCCGCCGGTGCCCGCGAAAGCGATCCGGATGGCGCAAGGTCGGCTCGACGACGACGGGGATCTCGTCGACCCGCTCGCTGCGGATCGGGCATTCGCCCGGACGGCGGTGGTGGGGTGCGATGGCGAGCCGGATCAGCACGACGTCGCGGGACACGCCGGTTGACGGCTCCGGACCGCGGAGCTGCCGGTGGAACACAGGATTGCCGTCGCCGGACTCGGCGGCGGATGACGCATAGGGCCCCTGCGCGGCCGCGTCCCGACTTGTGGGACGCGCCCGGGGGCTGGAGGAGCTGAATGGCGAACACGACAACGCCCGCCGGAAGCGTCGGCGGGCGAACAGGCACATCCACGACCAGCGGGCCGGCCGGGGTTGAGCTTGCTGCTTCCCTGCCGGACAGGCTGCGCGTGCACGCCTTGGCCAAGCTGCTCTCGGTGAGCAGCAAGGAGGTCATGGCCGCGCTGTCCGAGCTCGGCATAGCGACACGCAGCCCGCAGTCCAGCATCGACCGGGAGACCGCGTTGCGGGCGGTGCAGGTGCTGCTGCCGGATCCCGAACCCGACGCCGGGGACACCGACCAGATCGACCTGCGAGCCGGCGAGGTGGAAGACCGGGCCGCACCTGGGGTGCCACTGGCACGGGTGTTCAACGCGGCGGCACCGGTGTTCCTGCCGCCGGTCTCGACGCCGCCGGTGGCCGAGGAGCCCGAAGAGTCCGACGAGCAGGGCGAAGACGAGGCGGAGGCCGACGGGGCCGGCCGGCGCCGACGGCGACGCGGCCGGCGCGGTCGTGGCCGGG
>JBOHFU010001110.1:0-1277 GCA_050699675.1 Pseudonocardiaceae bacterium | reverse complement strand
CTCAGGAGTGGTCGTGATCGGACGTGACCGGGAGACCGGCCGTAGCCGTGCGACACGGTTGGTGGATCTCCCGGGTTACTACGCGGTGCTGGCTTCCGGTGGCTTGGGTGACGCCGTCGCTGCAGGACGCTCGCTCGATCCCGAGCATCTCTCGCGGATCGACACTGGCGAGCTCGACAGGCTGCTCGGGATCGCGTGACGATGACGGAAGTCGTCTTTCTGGACAGCTCGGTGTTGTTCAACATCTTGGAGGTACCGCACAAGTGCAGCACAAGTGCAGCGACCGGGCCAGAGCCCCCGGCGCAACACCGGTCCGGCTGTGGACGCTTGACGAGACCCTCTCCGCCTACAGCTGATGGCGCCCACGCCCTACCCGCGCACGCCCTACCTGTGGGCATCAGGAGCTACCACCTGCGGAGACCGGGTCCTGCCGGCAGCAGAGATCCCAGATCGGCTGCTTCGCCCGGTCGTCGTGGAGGAGAAGCTGGACGGCACCAATGTGTCGATCTGGTGGGAACGGAGCCAGCTCCGGGTTGCCAGCCGCGGTGGGCCAGATGCCATGGACCGCGGTGGGCAGCTCGGCCCGCTGTGTTCCCGGGTAAATGCAGGCTACGGGCAGCTCCAGCTGCTCCTGCAGAACGGCCTCGTGCTGTACGCGGAGTGGTTGTGGCTCACGCATACCGTGCGCTACGACCAGCTGGTTGACCACCTGGTGGTCCTGGACTTCTGGCATCCCGACGAGGGTCTCGTGGACCTGCGCGAGCGAGACCGTCTGAGCCGGGCGCACGAACTTGTCGTGCCGCCGCGGCTGTTCGACGGTGTTCTCGGCGCCGAAGCCGCAACGTCCTCGCACCGCTCCCGTGAGGCGACGACATTGCTGTCGACACCACGCGATTACTGGCGGACGGTCGCCGCGCAGCGGATGGGTTAGCTCTGGTGATCGCTGTCGATGACCAGTCCGGTCTGGTGCGCTCGATCGTGAAGCCGGGTTCCGAGTTCGATGCGCCGATCGGCGAACGTTCGCTGTTCGGCGAGCGTGGCGCTGTCGTCCATGATCCGCATTGCCAGTGGCACGACGTCGGAGTTCATTCGCGCGAGGTCAGCCAGCAGTTCTCGGTCGGCGCGGATCGCGGATTCGTCCACTGCCGGTGACGTCGCTGCTGGATGGGGTCGTCGGTCTGGTGGGAACGCAGGTGGCGGCGGGCACCGGGGGGAGGTGTGCCCGTCGCCACCCGCGCGCGGACGGGCTGCGGCGTTTCGGGGTCGCGGCACAGACC
>JBOHFU010001109.1:0-1278 GCA_050699675.1 Pseudonocardiaceae bacterium | reverse complement strand
CCGTCGCGCATCGACCTGGGCGCGCGCGGCCGGTGCTGCCAGCCGAACCGTTCGGCGGCCCGGGTGAGGCACTCCCGCAGCGGGCGGGAGGAGAACGGCTGCCCGGTCATCGGGTCCCGCTCCGGTTCGTTGCGCAGCCGCAGCTCGAGGGGATCCAGGTCCAGGGCATAGGCAAGCTCGTCCATCGCCGACTCCAGCGCGAACATCCCCGGGCCCTCGTGCGGTGCGCGCATCGCCGTGGGCTGCGGCCGGTCGAGGCGCTCGATGCGAGTGCGCACCGAGATGGCCGGGCTGGCGTACAGCCAGCGGGTGCCGCCAGTGGTGTGCTCCGGGTAGTCCGCGAAACGGGCGCAGGCGTTGACGCCGTAGTGCCGGACCGCGGTGAGGTGCCCGTCGGCGCCGGCGCCGAGGGTGACGGTCTGCCGCGTGGCGGGCTGGTGGCCGTGAGCGGTGTAGGACTCCGCACGGGTGAGCACAAGCTTCACCGGGCGGCCGACGATTCGGGCGGCCGCTGCCGCCAGGATCTTGTGCGGCCAGACGTAGCCCTTGCAGCCGAACCCGCCGCCGATGAACGGGCAGACCACCCGCACGTGGTCGATGGGCAGGTCGAACGCCGCAGCGAGCGCCAGCTGCACGAATCCGATGCCCTGCGTGGCGTCGTGCACGGTGAGCTGGTCGCCATCCCACAAAGCCAGCGTGGCCGCCGGCTCCATCGGGTTGTGGTGGCGATCAGCGGTGGTGTAGGTCTGCTCGATGATGACCGCGGCACGGGTCAGCTCGGCATCAATATCGCCGATCGACTCGTCGGGTTCATGCAGCACGTGCCCGCCGGTCGGTACCGCCGGTTCCCCGGTGCCGAATACCGTCGTCGAGCCGGTGCCGGCGTAGTCGATGCGAACCAGAGTCGCCGCGTGGCGGGCCTGCTCCAGGGTCTCGGCGAGCACCATGGCCACTGGCTGGCCCTCGTGGTGTACCCGGTCGTCCTGCATCGGCAGCATCGGCTGGCCCAGCGGCGGTGAACTCGTCGCATGCAGACGGGGCATGCTGCGGTGGGTGAGCACCGTGGCCACCCCCGGTGCCGCGCTCGCCCGTTCGGTGTCGATGCGGGTCACCCGTCCATAGGCGACGGTGGCGGGCACCAGAGCGGCGTGCAGCACCGAGGCTGCGGGGGTGTCGGCGGCGTAGCGGGCGGCTCCGGTGAGCTTGGCGCGCCCGTCGGGGCGGCGCAGCCCGGTGGGTCTGGGAACTGTGCTTGTCATCGGGTGCCTCCCGCTGCCT
>JBOHFU010001108.1:0-1280 GCA_050699675.1 Pseudonocardiaceae bacterium | reverse complement strand
ACCCAGCCGGCCCTCTGAGCTTCCCCTCGAATCGTGGAGGGTTCAGTTATGCCGCTGCCGGTTGGTCAGCGGTGATCTTCTCGTATGCGATCGGTGACATCAATTCCGCCGAGCTGTGCCTGCGTTTGGCGTTGTAGAACTCGTGGCACCAGGCCACGACGATGGCCCGCGCCTCGGCCTTGGTGGTGAACTGGTGCCGGGACAGGACCTCGTGCTCCAGGGTGGAGAAGAACGACTCCGCGGCGGCGTTGTCGAAACACGAACCGGCCCGGCCCATCGACTGCCGAATCCCGAGTTTGTCCTTGCACAGCAAGGTGAAACTCGACGCGGTGTAGGTTGAGCCGCGGTCGGTGTGGAAGATGACGCCGTCGATCGCGGCACGTCCGCCACGACCCGCGGAAGCGATCTTGATCGCGTCGCAGGCGAGGTCGGCGTTCGGGTGCTCGGAGGTCGGACAGGCCAGCAGCCGGCGAGAGAACAGATCTAGCACGGTCGCGAGGTAGAGCGTGCCCTCGTCAGTCGGGATCTCGGTCATGTCCCCGCACCACTTCACGTTCGGCCCGGTCGCGGTGAAGTCGCGCTTGAGCAAGTCGGGAAACTTCGGTGCCTTCTTGTCCTGACGGGTCAATCCCCTGCTGTGCTTTGGTTTGCGGCCCTGCAGGCCCTGCCGGCGCATCGAGTCCGCGACGGTGTTCACGCTGATCGCCCAGCCGGCCTCGAGCAGGTCGGCGTGGATGCGCGGCGAGCCGTAGGTGCCCTTGGAGGCCTTGAACAGCTTCAGCACCTCGGCGTCCAACTCGCCGCGCCGCTGCTGGCGCGCCGTGGCCGGCCGGTCGAGCCACTTGTACAGCCACGACACGCTCACTTCGAGGATCGCGCAGCACACCGCGTACGGCACGCGGTAGAAGGTCCTCTGGTCGGCGATGAAGCGTGCCACGCTCACCTCGTCGCCTCCTTCACCCACAGGACCACGGAGCGCTTGAGGACATCGCGCTCCATCCGCAGCTCAGCGACCTCGCCGCGCAACCGCTTCAGCTCGGCAGCATCACCGCTTGACAGACCCTCGACGCCGTCGCGCTCGGCCCGCCCCTTGGCACACCAGTTGCCCAGCGTCCCCTCGTTGATCCCCAGATCGCGAGCGACCTGCGCGATAGGTTTCCCGGTCTCCCGGACGATCCGCACAGCCCCCTCACGAAACTCCTGGTCGAACTTCCGTCGCTTCTCCGGCATGACTACTCCTCATAGCGCATGCCTCCACGGTTTTGGGGGAGGTTCAGCCC
>JBOHFU010001107.1:0-1283 GCA_050699675.1 Pseudonocardiaceae bacterium | reverse complement strand
CTGTTCAATCGCGCCTTTGCTGGCTGCATAGGGAGCGTTGCCGGGGGCGGGTCGCATGGTATTCAGGGTCGAGATGTTGATGATCCGCCCACCGTCTCGCATGGTGCGGGCAGCATGACGCATGGTCAGAAATGCTGATTTGGCATTGACGGCCATGGCCAAGTCGTATTGTTCCTCGTCGGTGTCGGCGATCGCAGCGGTGGCAAAGTCCGCGGCGGCGTTGTTGACCAGGATGTCCAGGCCGTCGAGGTGCTCATCGGCGACGGTCATCAGTTCGCCAACCGCACCCGCGGCGGCGAGATCGATCTGGACGGCGTGGGCGCGACCCGCCGCGTCCCGTACCGCCCGCTCGACCTCTGCTGCGTGATCAGCGCTACGCGCGAAGTTGAACACCACCGTGGCGCCGTCGGCCGCGAACCGATGCACGATGGCGCGACCGATACCTCTCGATCCTCCGGTGACCACTGCGCCTTTACCGGCCAACGCACCCATCACGTCTCCCAGCTTTCCGAACCTCGGACGGGCTACCAAGCTACGGCCGTCACCGCAGCATCAGCTCTTGGAGGTGCCGGCCAGTGGTACCGCGGGGTCGCCGAGCCGGTGGCGGTCGACGGGCACGCCGCTGCGAATGAGGTCCTGCACCGGCGCGATGCCCTCGTCCCACCGGTTGACGTGCATCCCGGCCACCACCCGGTCGTCGGCGAGCCAGAACGCATGAAACGCCCGCGCGCCGAGATCGCCGCGGGTAATGAGTGCGTCGTACCCGCCGGGACGGAACCACCCGGTGAACTCCATGCCGACGTCGTATTGGTCGGTGAAGAAGTACGGCGCCCGGTCGTAGCTGACCTGTTGGCCGAGCATGGAGCGGGCCGCGACTGGTCCCCCGTGCAGCGCGTTGGCCCAGTGCTCGACGCGGATCCTCGAGCGATACAGCGGGTTGACCGCATTGGCGACGTCGCCGGCGGCGTAGACGTCGGGGTCGTCGGTGCGCAGCGCGGCGTCGACGAGGACACCGTCGTCGACGGCCAGGCCGGCCTGCTCGGCCAGTTCGGTGTTGGGCTGGGCTCCCACACCGACGATGACGACGTCGGTGGGGATCTCGCTGCCGTCGTCGGTGACCACCGCCGCGACTCGCCCGCTGCCGTGGAACCCGGCCACCGCCGTGCCGAGCCGGACGTCGACGCCGTGCTGGCGGTGTACCTGGGCGAAGAACCCACCGATCACCAAGCCGCCTGCCCCGGGACCGAACGCGGCCTGCAGTGGGGCGGGTTGTCGCACGATGA
>JBOHFU010001106.1:0-1295 GCA_050699675.1 Pseudonocardiaceae bacterium | reverse complement strand
GAAAGGCCACCGATCCGGCCTGCAGCACGCGCTGCCTGGCCGCCTCCTGCAGCGCCGCCCCGAGCCGGTCGGCGGCTACTGGCACACCATCGACCTTGACGGTGCTGCCCGGCGGCAGGTCCGGTACCGCTGCCACCACCCCGCCGACCAGCAGCCAGCCCAGCCACAGCAGCAGCGCGCTGACCGCCGCCGACAGCCCGGTGGCGAGCAAGGTGAGCCGGGCGCGCAGCCCCGGCCCGCGGCGCGGCCTCACCAGGTGCTCAGCCGGGCGCAGAATCGGCGCTGGGCACTCGGTAGCCGGATCCGACCACGGTCTCGATGATGCCCGGTTCGCCGAGCTTTTTTCGCAACGTCATCACGGTCACCCGCACCGTAGTCGTGAACGGGTCGGCGTGCTCATCCCACACCCGCTCCAGCAGCTCCTCGCTGCTGACCACCCCACCCCCAGCCGAGAGCAGCACCTCGAGCACCCCGAACTCCTTGCGCGTGAGGTCAATCGGAGTGCCGGACCGGCTGACAGTGCGCCGGGACGGGTCGAGCATCACGTCGGCGGCGCTGAGCACCGGGGGCACCGCGGGGGTGGCCCGGCGACCCAGCGCGCGCAGCCGGGCCACCAGCTCGGCGAAAGCGAACGGTTTGGCCAGGTAGTCGTCGGCGCCCAGGGACAGCCCAGCCACCCGGTCAGACACCGTGCCGCTGGCAGTAAGCATCAATACCCGAGTCAGCGCCCCGGATCCGGTAATCTCGGCGCACAGCCGGTCACCTGACATCCCGGGCAGGTCGCGGTCGAGCACCACCACGTCGTACCGGGTCACCGCCGCCTTCTCATGGCCGCTGTCGCCGTCGTAGGCGACGTCCACCGCCATGCCCTCACGGCGCAGGCCACGAGCGACCGCGTCGGCCAGCGGCTGCTCGTCCTCAACGATCAGAATGCGCACACCCCAACGGTGCCACACCCCGCTGGCACCGCGGCACCGGCTCACCGCAGCGCCCCGGCGCGCTCAAGTTCCCGGGGCCTCCACCGCAGCGGGCTCACCCATCGACCCGATCAATCCGGCCGCCCACCCGGTCACCGCCCGGGCCACATCCTGTGCGGTCAGACCGAGATCCGCGAGCACCTCGTCGCGGGAACCATGCTCAAGGAACCGCTGCGGGATGGCAAGATCGCGAAGCGGCACGTCGAGCTCGGCATCCCGCAGCGCGGCAGCTAACGACCAGCCGAAACCGCCATGCCGCCCACCATCCTCCAGGCTGATGACCAGCCGGTGCCGCGCGGCCATCCGCACCAGCACCTC
>JBOHFU010001105.1:0-1297 GCA_050699675.1 Pseudonocardiaceae bacterium | reverse complement strand
CCACCAGCGAACAGAATCAGGAGATCTCCGCATGACCCCCCGGCTGAGTTTCGACGTCGACCTTGCTCCGCTGCTCGGCAGCACCTTCCAGCCCACCGGCTTTCCCGACATCGGCGCCGCGACGTTCACCCGCTTTGAAGACGGCCACGAGGTGCCTGCACTCCTCGTGGAGTCGGTGCAGTCGATGGCGAACCGGCTGGAAGCGACGGCCTGGGACGCCGCCAGCGACGAGCCGGTCGCGGAGGTCACCGGGCTGCCGTACGTGCGGGTTGTGCGGACCGGCACCGGTGAGTTCCTGACGTCCAGCCGGTTAGAGGCGCACCGGCTGGCCTCGCCGTTCGTGCACACCGCCAAGCTGGATGGCAAGCCGATGTTCGACGAGATCCGTGATCGCCTTGGTTTGGCCAAGGACACCCCGCTCAACCGCCGGCACATGGCTCGGGCGATCGCCTCTTTGGACCCGTTCTGCCTGCTGCACGGGGTCTTCTTCAGCCAGAAGGAGTGGTGGGGTCAGCCGAAGTTCGAGCGCGCGATCTCAGCGGTGGTCGAGGCCAGGGACGTGCATCGGGCGGTCAGCGGTGGCCGCAAGTCCGACCGGGTGCGCCACCAGCTCGGCGAGGAAGGCGGCGGAACCGCTGAGGGGTACGGCTCCGTGCCGTTCCACCGCACGGAGTGGACCGCGAAGACAATCGTCGCGTCGTTCATCGTCGACGCCGAGCTGCTGCGCTCCTATGGACTCCCGCAGCCGGTGACCGAGCTGGTGCAGACTCTGGCGCTGTGGGAGATCCGCCGCTTCCTCGTCAGCGGGCTACGGTTGCGCACCGCGTGCGATCTGGAGATCGTCGGTGAGATCAGGTCTCGGCACAACTCGACGCTGTCTAGCCTGGACGAGCTGACGTCGCGGATCGCGGAGCTGATCCTGCAGAGCCGGGAGGTCTTCGGCGACGGGGCGCCGCTGACCGTCGAGTGGTCGGGGAAGAAGGGCTGAGATGCCGACGAAGCTCGTGCTGCGCTTCCCGTGGGGGCGGTATCACGCCACCCCGTGGGGCCGGCACGTCAACGAGGGCGCGGTGGATCTGCCGCCGTCTCCGTGGCGGTTGTTGCGAGCGCTTTACGCAGTGTGGCGCACCCGGGTCCCGCAGCTCCCCGAAGACACGGTGCACGGGCTGCTGGCGACGTTGGCCGTGCCGCCGACGTTCTATGTCCCCCGGCACGGGGTCTCGCACACCCGGCACTACTACCCGGACATGGCCCACCGCAGCGGCGCGGCCAGCGTCGATCGGACGCTCGACGCGTT
>JBOHFU010001104.1:0-1303 GCA_050699675.1 Pseudonocardiaceae bacterium | reverse complement strand
CCGGCCACGCCGGCCCGGTTGACTGGCTGAGCTGATGCCACCAATCCAGGGCGTCAGCCCACGAACTCCTTGGCCAAATCGGCGGGGACCGCTCGCTCCTCGACGATCCGCCGGTTGAGCTCGGTGAGCTTCTCGGTGCTCAGCGCAGCTGAGACCGTGTTGAGCGCGTCGACACCCGCTTGGTTCAGGGCCCCGGCGCGCACCAGGGGCAGGATGCGCTGAGCCGGGTACATGTTCTTCGGGTCCGCCAACTCGACCCACCGGTTAGCGGCGATGTCGGGCGAGGTGGTGAACAGGTTCACGATCTGGGCCTGCCCGCTGCGCAGCGCCTCCAGCGTCACCGGACCGGCCGGATCGGTGCTGAGAATCTCCCGGAACGTGCACCCGTAGACCTGGGCGATCTTGTCCTGCCAGCGACCCGGCCACTCACCGGCGGCGCCCAGGGTCAGCTGCCCGCAATGGGGCCCGAGCTGGTCCATGCTGGTGAGCCCCAGGGCCTGAGCAGTCTGCTGGGTGACGACCAGGACGTCGGAATCCTCTGCCGCAGACTGCTCGAGCACCTCCAGGCCCCGCGGTAGGGACCGCTGCAGCGCGGCGTACACGTCATCTGCCGCCGTTGCGGTCGCATCCGGGTCGACCGACTGCAGCAGGTTGCCGGAGTACTCGGGGATCACGGTGATCGACCCGTCCTGCACCGCGACGTTGGTGATCTCACGAGTGCCCAGCCGGGGACGGGTCTGCACCTCGATCCCCGACTTACGCAGCGCCGCGGCGTAGATCTCCATGAGCAACGCGCTCTCGGTGAAGTCGGCCGAGCCGACCACGACGGTGCCGCCACTGCCGGGCCCGGCGAGCGGATTGCCGGATCCGCAGGCCGGGACAGCGGCCGCCGCCAGGACGGCCATGATCAGCACCGCGATGCGTGCCATCGATCCTCATCCTCCGAATCCCCCGATAGTCAACCGCGCACCCCGCGACTCCGCACTCACCGCCGACAGCCGTACCCCGGTGGGTACTGCGAGTCGCTGCACTCCGGCCAGCAGCAGGTCCAGCGCTACCGCCAGCCCAGCGGTGAGTAGCGCCCCGGCCACCATCTGCGGGTAACCCGCTGGTCCCGAACGTAGCCCGTCCAACAACAGCCGGCCCAGGCCACCCAGCCCCACGTAGGCCGCCACGGTGGTGGTCGCGACCACCTGCAGCACCGCGCTGCGCAGCCCACCGAGCAGCAACGGAAGCGCTCCCGGCAGCTCGACCTGAAACAGGCGCTGCGCCGACGTCATGCCCATCCCCCGCGCCGCGTCGA
>JBOHFU010001103.1:0-1308 GCA_050699675.1 Pseudonocardiaceae bacterium | reverse complement strand
GCATAATGACCGAGCAGGGCGGCTGGAGCTGACCCGGTTTGACGGACAGGTCGGTTATGCGGCCAGACGGTCAGTGTGCCAGGCGGCCTCCTTCTCGTTGGGGGTGAGGTAGGCGAGGGACGAGTGCAGCCGGCGGGCGTTGTACCAGCCCTCGATCCAGCGGATGATCTCCCGGCGGGCCTCGGCGCGGGTGGCGAACCGGTGGCGGTGCACGAGCTCGCGCTTGAGCGAGGCGAAGAAGGCCTCGGCGGGGCTGTTGTCGAAGCAGATCCCGGTGGCGCCCATCGACTGGGTCACCCGCAGCCGCTCGCACAGCTGGCGGTACTCGCCAGAGGTGTACTGGCAGCCCCTGTCCGAGTGGAACACGACGCCGTCGACGTGGCCGCCGCGGGTGGCGACGGCCATCTCGAGGGCGGAGGCGACGAGCGGGGTGCGCAGGTGGTCGGCGACACCCCAGCCGATGACTCGGCGGGAGAACAGGTCGATCACGGTGGCCAGGAACAGCCAGCCCTCGCCGGTGGGGATGTAGGTGATGTCGCCGGCCCAGGTGACATCCGGGGCGGCAGGGTTGAAGTCCCGGGCCACCAGGTCCTCGGCCGCGCGCGCCGTCTTGTCAACGATGGTGGTGCGTGGCCGACGCCGACCCGACACGCCGACCCAGTCGTGTTCACGCATGATGCGGGCGACCCGCTTGCGGGACACCCGGTAACCCTGGCGGCGCAGCCAGGCGTGCACCCGAGGCGCCCCGTAGGTGCGGGCCGAGCACTCCCAGATGGCTTCGATCTCCGCGGCCAGCAACCGGTCGGTCACGGCGTGGGCGGACAGCGGCCGGCGTTGCCAGTCGTAGAAGCCCTGGCGGGACACGTCCAGCGTCCGGCACATCTCGGCCACGCTCCACCGGCAGCTCGCGTCGGCCTTCTCCTCGGCGATGAACGAGTACTCCGCGGTCACTCGCTGATCCTCGGGGACCCCGAGAAGAAGGCCACTGCTTTTGCCAGGATGTCCCGCTCCCGGCGGGTGCGCTCAAGCTCCCGCTTCAGGTCACGGATCTCCGCGCGTTCCTCCGCGGTCGGAGCGCCGGCGGCCTGCTCGCGGGCCTGGCGCACCCAGTTCCCCAACGTCGAGTCGTAGATCCCAAGCTCCTTGGCGACCTGGGCGATGTTGCCACCCGCGACCTCGACCATCTCCACGGCCTCGGCCTTGAACTCCGGCGTGAACTTCCGCCGGCTCCTCGTTGACATGACGGACTCCTTCCGCGCCCGAAGACGCAATCCTCAGGTGTCCGTCAAACCGGGGCAACTCCAGACG
>JBOHFU010001102.1:0-1309 GCA_050699675.1 Pseudonocardiaceae bacterium | reverse complement strand
TGAAGGTCATCGACCTGCTCACCCCGTACGTGCAGGGCGGCAAGATCGGCCTGTTCGGTGGTGCCGGGGTGGGCAAGACGGTGCTCATCCAGGAGATGATCATCCGGGTGGCCCGGAACTTCGGTGGTACGTCGGTGTTCGCTGGTGTCGGGGAGCGCACCCGGGAGGGCAACGACCTGTTCCTGGAGATGCAGGAGGCCGGTGTCCTCAAGGACACCGCGCTGGTCTTCGGTCAGATGGACGAGCCGCCGGGCACCAGGATGCGGGTGGCGCTGTCCGCGCTGACCATGGCGGAGTACTTCCGCGACGAGATGAACACCGACGTGCTGCTGTTCATCGACAACATCTTCCGGTTCACCCAGGCCGGCTCCGAGGTCTCCACCCTGCTGGGACGGCTGCCCTCCGCGGTGGGCTACCAGCCGACCCTGGCCGACGAGATGGGTGAGCTGCAGGAGCGCATCACCTCCACCCGGGGCCGCTCGATCACCTCGATGCAGGCGATCTATGTGCCCGCCGACGACTACACCGACCCGGCGCCGGCAACCACCTTCGCCCACCTGGATGCGACCACGGAGCTGTCCCGGGGGGTGTTCTCCAAGGGCATCTTCCCCGCGGTGGACCCGCTGACCTCGTCGTCCACCATCCTCGACCCGCAGTACGTCGGCGAGGAACACTACCGGGTGGCCCAGGAGGTCAAACGGATCTTGCAGAAGTACAACGACCTGCAGGAGATTATCGCCATCCTGGGCATCGACGAGCTGTCCGAAGAGGACAAGGTCACGGTCAACAGAGCACGGCGGATCGAGCGGTTCCTGAGCCAGAACATGTACTCCGCCGAGCAGTTCACCGGCCAGGAGGGCTCGACGGTGCCGCTGAAGGAGACCGTCGAAGCGTTCGACAAGCTCAGCAAGGGTGACTTCGACCACATGCCCGAGCAGGCCTTCTACCTGTGTGGTGGTCTGGAGGACTTGGAGGCGAAGTACCAGCAGCTGTCCAAGAGCTGATCGTTAGACTCCGGAGGGCAAACAAGAGGGCAGGAGACATGCGTGGCTGAGATGTCCGTCGAGTTGGTCGCGGTGGAACGCAAGGTGTGGGCGGGGAACGCGACCTGGCTTTTCGCCGAGACCACTGAGGGCGAGCTGGGTGTGCTGCCTGGGCACACGCCGCTGCTCGGCGAACTCGTCGAGGGCGGGATCGTCAAGGTCACCACCACCGACGGCGAGACCGTGACGGCAGCTGTCTTCGGCGGCTTCTTGTCGATCACCGGGGAGAAGGTGAGCGTGCTGGCCGAGGCGGCCGAGCTCGCCGA
>JBOHFU010001101.1:0-1311 GCA_050699675.1 Pseudonocardiaceae bacterium | reverse complement strand
CCGTTGCGGGTGGCCAGGGAGAACCCGTGGCGTACAGCGGTGGCGGCGATCAGGAGGTCCATCCTGCGGGGGCGGGGGTTTCGCCCGGCCTGGCGAACAACGTTGGCGAGTAGGCCGTAGGACTCGGCCACCTCGGCGTCGAACGGTAAGACGTCGTAGGTGTCGAGCACGAGCCGCAACCTCTGCCTGCGGCGCAGCTGCTCGACCGGGTCCATGCTCGCACCCACTCCGTAGTGCAGCTCGCCCACAGTGACAGCGCTGACGCTCAGCACGTCGGCAAAGGAGGCCGTGCCCCGCGAGGGCGGGTCGATGATAACCGAGGTGTCGAGGAGCACCTTGCGCTCAGAGGACCCGATCACTTCCTGCGGTCCTCATCCCAGGGGTCTGTCGGCATGTCGTCGCCAAAGATGTCGTCTGCCTCCCGAAGGTCCCGCTTCCACTGCTCCACGTCGAGGGGGCTCAGCGCGGCGAGCGCCGCGTCGAACTCGGCGGCGGGAACCAAGCGCCTCCTCCGAGGGCCCGGTCTCTGGTGCGGTACCAGGTCGGCGACCGGTTGGCCGTGCACCGTCACCGTGAAGGACTCGCCGGCGGCCACCCGCCGCATGATCTCCGCATTGTTGTTGCGCAGCTCGGACTGCTTGATCGTCTCGCGCACAGCGCTCAATATAGCTATCCGATAGCGATAGCGCTATGCGGCAGCGCCGTGCCGGACGATCGCGGATCACCTGAGCGAGCGCACGATGTCCTTGACCGTCGACCAGTCTGCCCGCGGCTAGCGCCATGCCTGTACCTTGCGTCGGCACCAGTAGCCGGAAGATCGGAAGCCGACGTGAGGAACTGCCCATGCGCATGAGCTTCACCGTCGAGGACGAGGACGCCTTCCATGCCCGCCGCGACGAGTTGCTGGACGATTACGCGGGATGGCTCGCCTCGTCGAACGTCGCCGGGGCGCAAGCCGGCGACGCGGAGTTGGCGATGGACTGGAAGTGGGGCTACCAGGACGGGGAGCTCGGCCGGTGGACAGTCGCCGACCTGGAGGAGTTCCTGCTCGGCTGGTGTCCTCGCAAGCTGTCCATGCCGGCCAAGGAGTGCACCGACTTTCCCCGCTCGATCCGCGCCTTCATGACCTTCCTGGCCGCCCAGGGGTTGCTCGCCCCCGGCAGTGGCACGCTGGCGCAGCTGCAGCGCTGCTGCGAGCGCAACACGTCGCGCTTCGTCACAGAGATGGCGGACCCGGCGAACTACGGGCTGGCCAAGGGGCTCTTCGCCGGTCCGGGCGGCCTGGAACCGGGCATGGAACCGGGCATGGAA
>JBOHFU010001100.1:0-1316 GCA_050699675.1 Pseudonocardiaceae bacterium | reverse complement strand
AGAGCCAGCGCGATGAGCACACCTGCCAGCCCGACCAGCAAGGCAAGAGTGGCGCCGGCCGGCCGACGGACAGCGACGGGTACAGCAGACAGCGGACGAGCCCTTCCGCGGTACGGGGCTGAGTCGATTGGGATTGGGCATGTGAAGCTGGCGCAGGGTATGGCACCGCGTCGCCCGATACCCCGTTAGTTCCTTACCGTCTAGGGACGCCTGCTGTGTGGCACTGGCATCACACTGTTGTCACGTCATTTCTGTTGCCGAACAGCTAGGCTGAGGCGCCCATTCGGCAGAACGCGGGAATGTGGGGAACATGGCTCGGGAACCGGAGGGCCTTGCCGAGATGCGCCGCGGGCTGGGTGCGCAGCTTGCCGTCTTCCGCGTGGCAGCCGAGCTGACCCACGGCCAAGTCGCTCAGGCCGCCTGCTGCGACCGCACCAATGTGGCGCACATCAAGAAGGGGCACTCCCGTCGGGATGAGCGTTTCTGGACGATTGTCGATGAACTCTGCGGTGCCGATGGTGCCCTGCTGGCCGCATTTCGCGCGGTGGCAGCGGCGAAGCAGGCTCATGAGGTACGGATCCGGGAAACGCAGCTCGCCGAATCTCGCGCCAAGGCGCGGGAACTGCGGCTGGCGCTGAGCCGCGACGTGGACCGGCTGGGCATCGCGTCCTTCGCTGTTACGGTTGAGGGGGACCCCGCCCCGGGACCATGGAGGACCAGGAGATGAAGCGGCGCGAAGCGATCGCGCTCGCCGCGAAAATCGCCGTCAGGGCCAGTCTGACCGCGGCGGACCGGGCCGTCCTGGATGCACCGGTCACGGCGAGCCCGGTCCCGGCCCGGATCGGCACGCCGGATGTCGCACGTGTCGCGGCGATGACCCGCAACCTCATGGCGCAGGACAAGGCCCTTGGTGGCGGTTCCTGCCGGAATGCCGTACTCGGCTACCTGAACTGGGCGCAGCAACTGCGGGGGATGAGCGCGTCCGACGACGTGCGGCGGGCGCTGGAAGCGGCGCTGGCCCGGCTGGAGAGCCTGGCCGGCTGGACCATCCGCGAGCTGATCGTCCGATATCTTGGCAGATTCGTTCAATTGTAAGAAATGGTGTTATCGCCGGAGGAGAGCGGCGACTTCCCCGACGCGTTGATCGACGAGATGTCGCCCACCGCTCAGTTAATTCGGGCACTGGTGCCGCCAAGGAGGATTACGAAGGCCGCGGGCCGACGAACTGGAAGGTGTCTCATAACCTTGAGCCCCATATGGTCAGAGCCGCGATCGGCGCGCACGAAGGATTTGCTTGAGAACATCAGCGGCGGCAC
>JBOHFU010001099.1:0-1318 GCA_050699675.1 Pseudonocardiaceae bacterium | reverse complement strand
GAGTGGTCAAGAGATACCGCGCTCACAGCCACCGCATCAAACGCACCACCGACCGCGGCCAACTCCACAACAGCCCACCAAAGATCCACATCTTCAAGGTCCCATGCCTAACTTAACGGCATTGCCCTCTAGGCGCCAGGTCCGAGCGTGCCCCCCTGCGAACCGCCTCTGCTGCCCGATGTGGCAGGAAATGAGGAGGCTCCACTGCCCAATGAGGCAGAGAGTGAGGAGCGCACGACCGCGCTCGCGCGTAACCCCGAACGGCACGCCAAAGGAGGCGGCCGCGATCCTCAACGCGAACTTCGCGGACTTCGCACGGGGCATTGTCCTATGGCTAGCCATGACCAGCGGGGCTCCGCAGCCGCGGTCTGCTGGTATGGTTCTGTGGTTATTCATTTTGTTTTCTCGGCCTGGCGCTCGGCGCTGGCGTCTATGAGTCGCGAGTCGTGCTGCCGCTGTGACTCACCCCCACCGGCGCTGGCGGCTACTACTGGGACGCCGACGCCGCTCGGCGGGCCAACACCGGCGTGAACTTCTGGGTCTACGTCACCATGGACCGATTGTTCACCTTCGACTACTTCATCCCGACGATGATCACTCTGATGGCCGTCGATGCCCTGCCCAGGCCGAGACCGTACCGCTGGCGATGCAGTGGCAGAGGCGCGACGTCGCGCGGGACGTCCTGTCGCTGCTGGCGTTCCTGGCGGCGCTGAAGGCACTATCGGTGGCCGCGCAGCGGGCCGATCCGCAGCCGGCGGGGCTTGGTGCGGCGCGAGCTTGATGTGCCGACTGTTGCGGTCCGTCTCCACAGGAGTATAGTCGAACACGTGTTCGATACAAGTTGTCTGGAGTGGCCACCGCCACCGGTGACGGCGCCGCCCGAGGAGATCATCGACTGCTTGGTCGAAGACCGGCCCGGTGCCGTGGAGCCGGTGCGGTGGTCGGAGTATCTCCCGGACGGGATGCTGGCCGACCTGCTGGCCCAACCCGCCCAGACCGGCCCAGAGCATCGCGAGTTCGACACCCTGGAGCGGGTGGGTGGCTGGGAGCGGGTGATCGCCTGGGCGCAGGCCCGGCAGCTGCGGGAGATGACCTCGTTCCTCGACAGCGCGCAAGCCCGGAACAAGGCCATGGGCGCCTGCGACTCGCAGGCCCACGACTCGGCGGTGGCCGAGGTCGGTCTGATGCTGACCGCGTCGGCGCGGACCGCGGCGTGCCGGGTGGGTGACGCCTGGTCGTTGTGTACCCGGTTACCGGCCACGCTGGCGGCGCTGGAATCGGGCCGGATCACCCTGGCCAAGGCCCGCATCCTCGACAC
>JBOHFU010001098.1:0-1318 GCA_050699675.1 Pseudonocardiaceae bacterium | reverse complement strand
TACGGCACGGCTGTGGAGCTACCGCACCTTCGCAAGTGGGAGGCTGATGAGCCGGACGACGCGAACTGGCTTCGACCGTGGTTTGACCTGGTCCGTACCGGAACGCGGGCCGGCAAAGTGTTCCGGCGGGCCTGTATCGTCTCAGAGCCAATCTCCGATTATCAGAAGTGGGCCTCGAAGGACACCCCACTGTTCGTTAAAGCCGGTGAGGACATCCGCTGGATTCCGCGAAGCCGCGTGTCCACGGTGGCGCTACCGGGCAACGATTTCTGGTTGTTCGACGACGAGGTCGTGGTCTTCCTGATCTTTGCCGCCAGCGGGCTCGTGGTAGATCGCCACACGACGACGGATCGTGGCGCGATCGAGTTGTGTCGGACGTCGTTCGAGGAAGTATGGAAGCTATCCATCCCTCACAGTGATTACCGGCCGAGCTAGCCCGGCCAAGAAGGCCCGGGAGGCCCTTGGCGTCCGTCTTCGCGAGATCCGCACGGAGGCTGGCCTCACGGGACGAGCATTGGCGGTCGGCATCGGGTGCCACTACACAAAGATCAGCCGTATTGAAAACGGCGGCCAGATGCCCTCCGAGGAGAACATCAAGGCATGGTGCCGTGCCTGCCGCGCCGAAGACCAGATCCCCGACCTGATCGCCTCCGCTCGTACCATCGAGTCGATGTATGTGGAGTGGCGACGACAGACACGCGCTGGCATGAAGCGCCTCATGCTATCGTCTGTGCCGCGCTATGAACGCACCAAGCTGTTCCGGATCTATGAGCACAACATCATCCCCGGGCTCTTCCAGACTGCCGAGTACTCAGCGGCGATGTTATCGTATTTCATCGATTTCCTGGATGCCCCGAACGACCTCGAGGCTGCCGTCGAGGCACGCATGGAACGGCAGCGCATCGTCTATTCCGGCAATCGCCGCTTCGTGGTGGTGCTCGAAGAGCAGGCGATTCGGGTCCGGGTGGGCAACCTCGATACCATGTCCGGTCAACTCGATCGCTTGCTCGGCATGATGTCACTGCCCCGGGTCAGCCTCGGCATCATCCCCGAGACGGCACCCCGTGCGGTATTCACGTACGTTGGTTTCTGGGTCTATGACGACGTGACGGTCGGCGTCGAAACACCCACGGCCAGTCTGGAGGTCACCCAGCCCCGTGAAGTCCAGCTCTATGCCAAGATGTTCGAACAGCTCCAGCAGTCAGCTGTATACGGAGCCGAAGCCAGAGCATTGGTGACCCGCGCGATGACCGACCTGGCTAGCGGCTGGGACGATGCCAGCTGATGCAGCCTCTGCTTTCCTCCTGATCCATATCCG
>JBOHFU010001097.1:0-1319 GCA_050699675.1 Pseudonocardiaceae bacterium | reverse complement strand
GCAGCCCGCCCCTCGCTGTCGGAGTTCGACCTGGTTCGCGGCCTGACCGGACTCGGCGCGCACCTGCTGTACCACGACCCGGACGGCGACCTCGTCCGCCGGGTACTCGACTACCTGGTCCAGCTCACCGAACCGGTACCCGCCCACGACGACGCCGGCCCCGGCGCACCGGGCTGGTGGACCAACGACGCCCCCTCCAGCCAACCAGAAGCCAGCGGCGGCCACGCCGACCTCGGCATGGCCCACGGCATCAGCGGCCCACTGGCCCTGCTTGCGCTGGCGATGCGACGCGGCGTCACCGTCGCCGGGCACGCCGAAGCCATCGACCGGATCTGCCACTGGTTGGACACCTGGCGACAGCAGGCCCCCGCAGGACCATGGTGGCCCGAACGCATCAGCCTCGCCGACCTGCGCACCGGACTCCCCTCCCAACCCGGACCGGCCCGACCGTCCTGGTGCTACGGCACTCCCGGTCTGGCCCGCGCCCAGCAACTCGCCGCCCTCGCGCGAGGCGACCATGCCCGACAGGCCGCAGCCGAACAGGCCCTCACCGCCTGCGTGGCCGACCCCGCCCAGCTCGCCCGGGTCATCGACCCCCACCTCTGCCACGGCTGGGCGGGCCTGGCCGCCACCGTCTGGTACGCCGCAGCGGACGCCGCCACCACGGACCTCAACGTCCACCTACCCCTGCTGCTGGGCGCCCTGATCGATCACGCCGACGAGGACATCACCAGCCCGCTGCCCGGCCTCATCGACGGCCGCGCCGGAGTCGCCCTCACCCTGCACACCATCGCCGCCGCCACACCCAGCTGCTGGCCAGCCTGCCTGCTCATCAACTGAGCACCATCACCTGGCAACCCTGAACCGACAGGACCTGACATGACCGAACCGACCACCACCACCGGATGGTGTCAACTCAACGTCACCTGCGACCACTGGCAGGCCGCCGAACAGATGGCCGTCACTCATCTCCGGCCGCTGCTCACCGACGCCGAGGACGCCGGGATCATCACCGCCTGGTGGTTCGTCCGCAAGGGCGACACCTGGCGCGTGCGGCTGCGACCCGCAACGCCGGCGTTCCTCGATCAGACCACCACCGCGCTCATGGGGAAGGAGACGGTCCGTACCTGGTCCGAGACCATCTACGAGCCCGAGACCCACGCGTTCGGCGGCCCCGCCGGCATCGACATCGCCCACGACCTCTTCCACGCCGACAGCCGCCACCTGCTGGACCACCTCGCCCACGCCGACCACGACCACCGCCGCGAAGTGGTGGTCATCCTGGCCACCCGCCTGCTGCGCGCCGCCGGACAGGACTG
>JBOHFU010001096.1:0-1320 GCA_050699675.1 Pseudonocardiaceae bacterium | reverse complement strand
CCTTGACGCAGGCCTCGAGCAGCTCCGCGGCGATGGCCAGGTTGCGGTGCAACTCGGTGGCCGAGCCGTCCCACATGTGGGACTGGAACAGCGGGCTCTCGCCACGGGCCACCCGCTCCTGGGAGATCGCGATCAGCGGCCGGACGAAGGCGTCGAGCTTGTTCTCGGGGCAGTGGTCGGTGTGCAACACGACGTTGACCGGGTACTTCGCGGCCACCACCTGCGCGAACTCGGCCATCGCCACCGAGCCGATGACCATGTCCTTGACCTTGCCGCCCGAGGCGAACTCCGACCCACCCGTGGATAGCTGCACGATGCCGTCACTCTCGGCCTCAGCGAACCCGCGCAGTGCCGCGTTCAGCGTCTCCGATGAGGTCACGTTGATTGCCGGGAAGGCGAACTGGTCGGCCTTCGCGCGGTCCAGCATCTCGCTGTAGACCTCGGGCGTTGCGATGGGCATTGTGGCTGGCCTCCGAATACTCGCTACTTGTCGCTGCGGTTGTGGCGCAGTATGGCTCACCCGTCCGCCGGGAGGCGATTGGACGGGCGCGATGTCTGCCTGACGTGCCCGCAAGTACGTTTCTAGGGTGGCCCCCGACGAACCGCCCGACCGTGCGACTGTGCAGCAGTCGGTCGAGATGACCCTCGGCCACCTGCGGGTGCTGGACGCCGGGCCGGACACTGCGCTGGCCCCTGCCGTCGAGACACCGCTGACCCTCGAGGACCTCTACCGGCAGCACCGGATGCGGCTGGTTCGCCTGGCGATCCTGCTAGTGGACGAGCCGGCCACCGCCGAGGACGTCGTGCAGGAGGCCTTCACCGGGCTGCACCGGCACTGGTCGGGACTGCGCGACGAGGCAGCAGCGCTGGGTTATCTGCGCACCGCGGTGGTCAACGGCTCCCGTTCGGTGCTGCGCCGTCGTAAGACCGCCCGTGGCTACGTCCCACCACACCAGGCCAACGCACGCTCGGCGGAGTCGCTGGCGATGCTCACCACCGAGCACCAGGAGGTGGTGGTGGCGCTGGGTCAGCTGCCGCCGCGGCAACGCGAGGTGCTGGTGTTGCGCTACTACGGGGGGATGAGCGAGGCGGAAATCGCGGCGGCCACCGGAGTCAGCCGCGGCACCGTGAAGTCCAGCGCCAGCCGCGCCCTAGACGCCCTGCAACGCATCCTGGAGCAGCGGTGACCCCCGCCGCCGCCGTCGCCGCCGTCGCCGCCGTCGCCGCCGTCGCCGCATTGCGCGGGCTCAACGGGGTTATTCGGCTGCTGTTTGCCACGCTCAGCCCGCTGAATGCGGTTGCGCCGGTGGACGTGGCGCG
>JBOHFU010001095.1:0-1321 GCA_050699675.1 Pseudonocardiaceae bacterium | reverse complement strand
GGCAGGCGGTCACGCACGCCATGCACCCGAGGCAGGCGTCGAAGTGCCCGACCATCGACGCGGACAGTGGCTCCCCCTCCAGGCCGGCTTTCATCAGGTGGATGCGCCCGCGCGGGGAGTCCATCTCCTCCCCCCACAGCACGTAGGTGGGGCACGACGGCAGGCAGAATCCGCAGTGCACGCAGTCCTTGACCAGCTCATGCTGCGGTGGGTGGTGGTCATCGAAAGCTCCG
Organism: Pseudonocardiaceae bacterium; assembly: GCA_050699675.1. GTDB lineage: Bacteria > Actinomycetota > Actinomycetes > Mycobacteriales > Pseudonocardiaceae. The sequence continues at coordinate 1,088 of JBOHFU010001095.1, read as the reverse complement.
TCACTCATTCAGATGCCTCCCACGAACCGGCCCGGTGCCAGCCGGTGCTCCGGGTCGAATTGGTTCTTGAGCCGGCGCATCAACCCCAGCGCCGGCACCGGCCCCCAGACGTCGAGACCAGTCTTGCGGTGCGGGGGTGCGCAGCGCAGCACGACGCTGCCGCCGTGCCGTACTGCGATCGTGCGCAGTTGAGCTAGCTCGGTGGCTAGCCGGTCACCGTCGGCCAACCCAGCGACGAACACCCCGACACCAGCGCAGCCGCGCAACGCGCCGGGTGCCGTGGTGAGCAGGTCAGCCAGCCCGGTGGGCTCGCAGGTGACCGTCGCGGCGGGTCCCTGCGGTGGGTGCGGGGGCCGACCCCACCAGGCCGGTGGCTGCTCGGTCGCCCTGGCCGGTGTCCCAGCCGCTGCGGCGAGCAGGCCGGCGACGTCGGCGGCGCGGGCATCGATACCTCTGGCGACACCCTCCAAAGCGATCCCGACGGTCACCGGACCGCCCGGCGCGCCCCGGTCCACCTCGAGAGCCACCGGATCGTGCTGCGACACCCGGACTGCGGCGACAGCGGCCGCGGCACGCGTGGCGTCGGGGGCCAGCACGGTGATCCAGCGGCTCGCCCCGGGCAGCGGGTGTAGCCGGAACACCGCTTCGGTGATCACACCCAGGGTGCCCAGCGAGCCGGTGTAGAGCTTGCCCAGGTCGTAGCCGGCGACGTTCTTGACCACCGTCCCGCCGGAGCGGGTAACGGTGCCGTCGGCGAGCACCACGGTGATGCCGATGAGCAGGTCACGCACCGAGCCGTAGCGGTAGCGCAGTGGTCCCGATGCGGCGGTAGCGATGGTGCCCCCGACCGTGCCCGCACTGTCCAGCGCCAGGCGCTGCCGGTACGGGGCCAACGCGTTCTGGAGATCGGCCATCTGCAGACCGGCCTGGGTGGTGACGACCAGGTCGCCGGCGACATGCGCGAGCACAGCGGCCATCCGGCTGGTGTCCACGATCAGGTCCAGATCGGTTGGTGGTACCCCCCAGGCCAACCGGCTGCCGGTACCCCGCGCGACCACCCGAAGCCCCAGCCCGGCTGCCGCACGCAG
>JBOHFU010001094.1:0-1327 GCA_050699675.1 Pseudonocardiaceae bacterium | reverse complement strand
CCGCATCCCTTCCCGGTGATGGTGCGCGACTTCCACCGGGTCATCGGGTTGGAGGCCCGCGCGCAGATGCTGGCCCGGTATGACCGGCTGCCCGATGCGGTGGCTGCCTGCGTGGGTGGCGGCTCCAACGCGATCGGCATCTTCCACCCGTTCCTCGACGACCCAGAGGTGCGCCTGGTCGGCTTCGAGGCCGCTGGCGACGGGGTGGGCTCCGGCCGGCACGCCGCGACGTTGTCTGCGGGCGAGCCCGGGATGCTGCACGGCGCGCTGTCCTACCTGCTGCAGGATTCCGATGGGCAGACCATCGAGACGCACTCGATCTCGGCCGGCCTGGACTACCCGGGGGTGGGCCCCGAGCACTCCTGGCTCAAGGACACCGGGCGCGCCGAGTACCGGCCGATCACTGATGCGCAGGCGATGGACGCCTTCCAGCTGCTTTCCCGCACCGAGGGGATCATCCCGGCGATCGAGTCGGCGCACGCGGTGGCGGGGGCTTTGCAGCTCGGACCGGAGCTGGGGGAGGGGGCCTTGTTGCTGATCAACCTGTCCGGTCGGGGCGATAAGGACGTGGACACCGCGGTGAAGTGGTTCAACCTGCTGGAGGGTGAGCAGTGACCGCCCGGCTTGCGCCGCTGTTCGAGGCCTGCGGTGCACAGCATCGAGCCGCCCTGATCGGCTACCTGCCCGCCGGCTATCCCACCGTCGACGGCTCCCGGGCGCTGTTCGCTGCCATGCTGGACGGCGGCTGCGACCTGGTCGAAGTCGGGGTGCCCTACTCCGACCCAGTGTTGGACGGGCCGACCATCCAAGCTGCCGCGGACGCCGCCTTGCGCGGTGGGTTTCGGCTGCATGACGTGTTCTCGGTGGTGGAGTCGGTCGCGTCGGCCGGGGGGCGTGCGGTGGTGATGACCTACTGGAACCCGGTGCACCGCTACGGCGTCAACGCCTTCGCCCGAGACCTCGCCGCCGCCGGGGGGCTCGGCGTCATCACCCCCGACTTGATTCCCGACGAGGCCGACGACTGGCTGGCCGCCGCGCAGGCGCATGACCTGGACCGGATCTTCCTGGTGGCCCCCTCATCGACCGACCGGCGGCTGGCGGCGACCGCGGCGGCGACCCGCGGCTTCCTCTACGCAAGTTCCGTCATGGGTGTGACTGGCGCGCGAGACGTGGTGAGCAGCACCGCCTCGGAGCTCGTCAGCCGGGCGCGGGAGCACGCGCCGGGACTGCCGGTAGGCGTCGGGCTCGGGGTACGCAACGGCGCGCAGGCCGCCGAGGTGGCGGCGTTCGCCGACGCGGTGATCGTCGGTTCAGCCTTCGTCACCGC
>JBOHFU010001093.1:0-1331 GCA_050699675.1 Pseudonocardiaceae bacterium | reverse complement strand
TCATTCACCTCTATTCCTTTCTTCGTGTTACCCGTGTCCGAATATCACAATCGGACGAGCCGGCCGTTGTCGAGCGGAACAACCGGGACACGGGCCCGCCATCCCGGGAGGAAGGCGGCGGGCCCGGCCTCGTCACACTGCTGGACTCCCTGGCTCATCCGTTCGTGTCTCAGATGTCGAGCCCGTTCAGGACGTCGAGATCCAGCACATCGTCGTCGGAGTTGAACGAGTCCTTGATCTCGGTGTAGTGGACGTCGTCGTCGGAGGCGTCGATGTTGTATTCACGGTAGTCGGTGTTGAACGAGTCATCGATCTCGACGTCGTCGTCGGAGTTGAACGAGTCATCGATGTCGTCGCCGGCCACAACGCTGTTCTCGATGTGGCCATCCTTGTTGTCGACACCGTCGTCGTCGGACTTGAACGAGTCCTTGATGTAGGTCACGTCGTTGTCCTCGTTGTACGAGTCCCTGATGGTGGTGGTGTCGTTGTCCTCGTTGAACGAGTCCTCGAACTTGTAGTCTTGGACCACGGTGGTGCTCTGGTCGGTGTAGACGTCGCCACCGCTGCCCCCGGCGCCACCGTCGGCGCTGGCGTGGCCACCGTCGGCGCTGCCGCCGTGGCCCCCGGCGCCCACGCCCACGCCGTCGCCAGCGTCGCCACCCTCGACGTCGCTGAGCAGGTTCAGGTTGAGCAGGCCGCTCTGGCTGGCGTCGCCGCCGTTACCGCCCACCCCGACGCCGGTGCCGTCGCCGCCGCTGGCGTTGCCGCCGAAGCCGCCCAGTGCGACGCCGCCGCTGCCACCGTCGCCACCCGAGGTGTCAGCCTCGACATCATTCAGCGGTGCGACGTAGGTGGTGTTGTTGAAGCTGGTCATGATCGCTCTCCTTGATCGTGGTTGGGGATCTGCGTCCGGTGGTGCTCACCGGATGTTCTGTCCGGCTGACGACAAAGTTAGAGCCGCGAGGATCGCCCGCCATCGGGGTTACGGCCGGTTGTCTGCCGAGCAGGTACCGGGGCTGGCGGGTGCCGTGTAACGCCGAATTAGGGGATTCCCCCGTCCGATGGCGCAGCGGGCCCCAGGGGTAGATTGCTGTCCGATGCAGCTAGACCGCGGCGAACAGCACCCGTCGGCACCGCCGGCCCGTCCGAGCCTCGCAACCCGAGCGATGCCCTCGGAGCTCGCCGCGCGGCCCCGGCCGCGGGCCATCGACGTCTCCTACTGGGTGTGGCTCGCGGCTTGCCTGGTTGGCGTGATCACCGCGGCCGCGACCCTGCGCTACTTCGGCGAGCTGCAGGCCGCCATCTTGTCGATCGTCGAGCAGCAGTTCCCG
>JBOHFU010001092.1:0-1335 GCA_050699675.1 Pseudonocardiaceae bacterium | reverse complement strand
GCCTGCACCTCGCGCTGGCCGGGCTGCCTTTGCTCGCGATCTCCGCGCAGGTCTTCGGCCTCGTCTCGATGAACACCACCGCAGCGCTGGTGATAATCCCGCTGGCGGCCACGCTCGCGGTACTGGCTGTGTTCGCGCCACACCCCACCGACCGGATCGTCGGGCGGGGGCTCGTCTCAGGGATATTCGCCTGCGTGGTCTATGACATCTTCCGGCTCGACACCGTCTACCTGCTCGGATGGTGGGACGATTTCATCCCGACGATGGGCACATGGATCACCGACGGTGCCGAGACCCGGGCCGGCGCCGTAGTCGGCTACCTGTGGCGCTACGTCGGCGACGGCGGCGGGATCGGCATCGCGTTCTTCGTCGTCGCGCTCGCCGTGGGCCTCGACCGGTGGTCTCGCCGCGATGTCGTGCTCGCGGCGGTGGCCTTCGCCGTCTTCCCGGTCTGGACCGGCCTGATCGCGACCGTCGCGCTGGCCCCGCGCGGCGAGCAATTGATGTTCCCGCTCACCGCCACCACGGTCTCGCTCTCGCTGATCGGACACCTGATCTTCGGTCTGGTCCTCGGCCTCGGCTTCTGGCACTCACGCGGCGTGGGCCGGTTCTGGCCGTGGCCGCCCCTCCTGCCGGCCGGTCGCGGGCCCGCTGTTCACGGGGTCAGCCCCGCCACCTACGAGGCATGGCAGCAACGCCTCAACACCGGCACCGGCACCACCCGCAGGATCAAACCACGCCGTCCATCGCATTACCACCCGTGAGCAGCTGCCAGCCATTCGGAGCCGAATTGCGGTTCCGGGCACCGCGCCGAGCGCTATTCGGAGCCGAATTGCGGTTCGCGTCGTCCTAAAGCAGCACTGAGTCGACCGCGATCGCTACGAACACCAGGGCCAGGTAGGTGTTGGAGAGGTGGAACAGGCGCATGGGGTTGACCGCCAGATTGCGGCGCACGGCGGCGTGTAGCCGGTGTGCCATCACCACGAACCAGCCGCCAGCCAGCACCGCCACCACGGCGTAGACCCAACTCGTGACCGGGATCAGCAGCAGGCTCCACGCCACCATCAGCCAGCTGAACATCACGATCCGGCGGGCCACAGACACCGGGGAGGCCACCGCGGGCAGCATCGGCACGCCCACCCGCTGGTAGTCCTCGCGGAACTTCATCGCCAGCGCCCAGGTGTGCGGCGGCGTCCAGAAGAAGATCACCCCGAACATCACCAAAGCGGGCCAATCCACCGTGCCGGTGACCGCCGACCAGCCGATCACCACCGGCATGCATCCCGCGGCGCCGCCCCAGATGATGTTCTGCGCGGTGCGGCGTTTGAGCAACAG
>JBOHFU010001091.1:0-1337 GCA_050699675.1 Pseudonocardiaceae bacterium | reverse complement strand
GCCCGCTCGCCGTCAAACACCCGAGCAGACCCGGTGAACCGAGTCGAGTCGAAGCCGGCGCTCTTCACCACCGCACCATCGGGAGCCAGCGAGCCGCGCAGGATGGTGATCCCGCCGGTGGGATGGATCGGGTCGGCGAGGCGGCGCAGGATCTTGCCGTCCAGGTCGGGTGGGGCCAGTTCGGTGAGGTTCTCAGCGACGGTGCGCCCGGTAACCGTGAGGCAGTCACCGTGCACCAGTCCCGCGTCCAGCAGCGCCTTCATCACCACCGGCACCCCGCCGACCTGGTCGACAGTGGCCATCACGTGTGTGCCGAAGGGTTTGACGTCGGCCAGGTGCGGCACCTTGTTGCCCACCCGGTTGAAGTCGTCCAGCTCCAGCGCCACCCCGGCCTCGTTGGCGATGGCCATCAGGTGCAGCACCGCGTTGGTCGAGCCGCCGAAGGCCATCACCACCGCGATCGCGTTCTCGAACGCCGGGCGGGTGAGGATCTGCCGAGCGGTGATCCCGCGGGCAATGAGATCCACCACGGCGGACCCGCTGGCCCGGGCGAACCCGTCGCGGCGCCGGTCCACCGCAGGCGGGCTGGCCGAACCGGGCAGCGACATGCCCAGCGCCTCGGCCGCACAGGCCATCGTGTTGGCGGTGTACATGCCGGCGCAGGCGCCCTCGCCGGGGCAGATCGCCCGCTCGATCGCATCGACGTCGGCCCGGCTGATCAGACCGCGGGCGCAGGCCCCCACCGCCTCGAAGGCGTCAATGATGGTGACCTCGCGGTCGCCGACCCGGCCAGGCAGGATCGTGCCCCCGTAGAGGAACACTGAGGCCAGGTCGAGCCGGGCGGCGGCCATCAGCATCCCCGGCAGGCTCTTGTCGCAGCCGGCCAGCAGCACCGTCCCGTCCAGCCGTTCGGCCTCCACCACGGTCTCCACCGAGTCGGCGATCAGCTCGCGGGAGACCAACGAGTAGTGCATCCCGACGTGGCCCATGGAGATGCCGTCGGACACCGAGATCGTGCCGAACTCCATCGGGAAACCCCCGGCGGCGTGCACACCCTCCTTGCTGGCCTTGGCCAACCGGTCCAGGGACAGGTTGCACGGGGTGATCTCGTTCCAGGACGACGCGACCCCGATCTGGGGCTTGGCGAAGTCGCCGTCGCCCATGCCGACGGCGCGCAACATACCCCGGGCTGCGGCACGTTCCAGACCATCGGTGACGTCCCGGCTGCGCGGCTTGAGGTCTGGCTGGTTCATGCCGTCTCCTCCTCAGGTCAGGTATGAGGAATGGTGCCCTACCGGCCTCGGTCAGTCCGTCCCGGCGCTCCCCGGACCCCTGCA
>JBOHFU010001090.1:0-1337 GCA_050699675.1 Pseudonocardiaceae bacterium | reverse complement strand
GGCCATTTCAGCGCGACGGGTAGCTCGCCCAGCGTGCTGACGGTCCGGCATAGTGCCACTCCCACCAGCAGGGGTAGCCACCCCCAGCGGGCCTGCGGCACCTCGGTGGGCCGCAGCAACACCGACAGCATCAGCCCAGACCGGGCGGGGGCGACCCAGCTGCGCGCGGCCCGTCCACGGCCCGCGGTCTGGTGCTCGGCCACCAGCACGGTGCGATCCGGCGCCTCCTGCCGGGCGGCGGTGGCCAGCGCGGTGTTCGTGGAGGGCACAGTCGCCACCACATTCAGCGCCGCATAGGGCCCAGCCGGGGTCACCAGGGCGCGACGCAGCGCGTCCTGGTCCAGAGGGGGACGCTGGAGATCGGACCACACGATCTGCCAACGCTACCCGGCACTGCAACAGCGGTGACTAGGGTCGGCATGCATGAGTAGCGCCACCGAGCCGATCGACCCAGTCCCCATCGGCGCAGTCCCGAATGACCAGCCGGACGTCCACACCACCGTGGGCAAGCTGGCCGACCTGCTGCGCCGCAGCGATGAGGCAGTGCACGCGGGATCGGCCCGCGCGGTGGCGCGCCAGCACGCCAGGGGACGAAAGACCGCCCGGGAACGGATCGACCTGCTGCTGGATCCTGGATCGTTCATCGAGCTCGACGAGCTGGCGCGGCACCGTTGCACCGACTTCGGCCAGGAGGCCAACCGGCCCTACGGCGACGGAGTGGTCACCGGCTACGGCACCGTCGACGGACGCCCGGTGTGTGTGTTCAGCCAGGACGCCACCATCTTCGGTGGCAGCCTCGGTGAGGTGTACGGGGAGAAGATCGTCAAGGTGATGGATCTGGCGATGCGGACCGGTTGCCCGATCGTCGGGATCAACGAGGGTGGCGGCGCCCGGATCCAGGAGGGCGTGGTCTCGCTGGGTCTCTACGGCGAGATCTTCCTGCGCAACACGCACGCATCCGGGGTGATCCCGCAGATCTCGCTGATCATGGGTCCGTGCGCGGGCGGGCACGTCTACTCCCCGGCGCTGACCGACTTCACGGTGATGGTCGACCAGACGTCCAACATGTTCATCACCGGCCCAGACGTGATCAAGACGGTGACCGGCGAGGAGGTCGGCTTCGAGGAGCTCGGCGGCGGGCGCACACACAACACCAAGTCGGGCAACGCGCACTACCTCGGCGCGGACGAGGAAGACGCGCTGTCCTACGTCAAGGAACTGCTGTCGTTCCTGCCGTCGAACAACCTCTCCGAGCCGCCGTTGTTCGACCCACCGGAAGACCTCACCCACGGATCGGTGGCCGACACCCTCACCGACTCCGACCGGGAGCTGGACAC
>JBOHFU010001089.1:0-1337 GCA_050699675.1 Pseudonocardiaceae bacterium | reverse complement strand
TGCCTCCAATTCGACGCGGCGCAGCACCGTGCCGGTGGGGTTGTGCGGGCTGTTGAGGATCAGCGCCCGGGTGGCGGGCGTGATCGCGCCGGCCAGCGCATCCAGATCCAGCGCGAACCGGTCGCCGTCGGCGACCAGCGCTACGCTGCGCCTCCTCGCCCCGGCCAGCGCGACCGCGGCGGCGTAGGAGTCGTAGTAGGGCTCGACGAGCAGCACCTCGTCGCCCGGCTGTACCAGGGCGAGCAGCGCAGCGCTGATCGCTTCGGTGGCACCGACGGTGACCAGCACCTCGGAGTCGGGATCGTGCACCAGGCCGTAGCGGGCTGCCTGATGCTCGGCGATGGCGCTGCGCAGCTCGGGGATTCCCGATCCGGGTGGGTACTGGTTGCACCCGCCGGCGATCGCCGACCGGGCGACCTCGAGCATCCCGGCCGGGCCGTCGGTGTCCGGGAAACCCTGGCCGAGGTTCACCGCACCGGTTCGCGCCGCCACCGCGGTCATCTCCGCGAAGATCGTCGACGTGAACGGCTGCAACCGGGGGACCAGTCCGTGGGTTCGCACGGCCCTCATCCTGCCGGGCGAGGCACAATCGGCAGTGTGGAGCTGACCATCAACGAGCAGGACAAGCAGCGAGGGCTACGCCGCATGAAGGCGGTCGCGCTGGGATTCCTGCTGGGTGCCGCGGTGGTGTATGTGGTGGCACGGCTCTCCGAGGGCCCCAATAGCGCGGCATGGATCGGCTACGTGCGGGCGATGGCCGAGGCCGGCATGGTCGGTGCGCTGGCCGACTGGTTCGCCGTCACCGCGCTGTTCCGGCACCCGCTGGGGCTGCGTATCCCGCACACCGCGATCATTCCCCGCAAGAAGGACGCGCTGGCCGAGAACCTCGGCGATTTCGTGGGCGCCAACTTTCTCGCCGAGCAGGTGGTGCGGGACAAGCTGCGCCGGGTGGGAGTCGGCGGTCGGCTCGGCCGGTGGCTGGCGCAGCCCCGCAACGCCGAGCGGGTCACCGCTGAGCTCGCTACCGCGGTACGCGGCGCGGTGACCGTGCTGCGCGACGAGGACGTCCAAGCGGTGCTGCAGAACGCGGTGGTCAAGCGCCTTGTCGAGCAGCCATGGGGGCCACCGTTGGGCCGCTTGCTCGGGCAGCTGCTCACCGACGGCGCCCACCACAAACTCGTCGACCTGGTGGCCGAGCGGGCTTACGAGTGGGTGCGCGACAACCACGGCGCGGTGTTGCGGGTGGTCAGCCAGCGCTTGCCGGGGTGGTCGCCGAGATTCGTTGACGAGCTGGTCGCGGACAAGCTGTACGCGGAGGTCTTGGCATTCGCCTGGGC
>JBOHFU010001088.1:0-1338 GCA_050699675.1 Pseudonocardiaceae bacterium | reverse complement strand
GATTGACCAAGTGAATTATATCCTCAGCCTCGCTCGCCTAAAAGGAAATAGAACGATGTGAGATTGCATTTCTAATCAAAAGAAAGGCTCCGCGATTCAGGGCCGGAAGTCCGGCCTTCTCTCCGGGCTCGAGGTCGCCCATGAAATTTTCGGGAAGATTTTGAAGGAAATGACTATTGTCACCGAGGACTCTCGCAACAAGTTTTGCCGCAGGTAGTCCCTCGTCAACATTTCCCGCCATCCTTAGCGCACCTTCAAGGCATACGAACGCATCTCGAGCCGCGTTTCCGTAATGTTGCGCTCGCCATGAAGCGCTGACCGCTGCAACCAACCGCGGATCCAGCAAGCTAATTGCCCACTCGCCGACAGTGTGGATGACACCCGAGAGGTCACGGGTTTGCAGATCAGTCACATCGGAGGCGTACCTGTTCGGTTCTCCTTTTTGATACCAGTACAGAAGCCATCGAAGATGGTCACGAAATGAGTGGAAAGCACGAGCAGATCCGAGGCCGATTAACTCCTCTACGTTCTTAAGACTTTGCCGAGTCCCAGCTATGCGCAACTCGACCTCATCGATGGGCGCTCGATCCTGGACGCGATTAAGTAGCTCGTGAAGCTCAGAGATTAGCTGCGCGTGCGCACTGTAGACAGTGATGTTAAGCACTGAGCCATTATGCACCCCCACGCGACCAGCCCGACTCACTGACCTACCCGGCAAGGACTATCGTAGGTCGGGCTCTCAACCTCGCCCGACCTAATAAGAATAAGCGAGTCCCTCGCCATCCCGTATGACCTGACCGCGCCCGATCACCCATGTCACGGTACCGACAGCGCTGCACTACATGTAAAGCTGACCGGTCGAAGCGGCCACGGTGAAGAACACGGCCGCGGTGGATCTGCCGCGCGAGTGGTTGTGCTGAGCATGAGCACTTTCGCGACGTCCCACCTGGGGCATCGGCGTATCGCCAGGCGCAGCGTCGCCGGTCGGCGGCGGACCGCCCGGCGCGCCGATCCTCTCTGTCAAACTCTCGTGGGACATGAGGATGGCCGGGTGGGTTCCTCGGGTGGGCCGCGGGCGGACCGACCGAAGCGCCGGAGCTTCACCGCAGCCTACAAGTTAGAGGGCTTGGACGGCACGGCCGTCATGATCGAGTCAATTGTGTGGTCTGAGTCGGCTCTAGGGCAGTAGTCGGGCGCGTGTCGGTCAGTGCCGCGCCCCGTGAACTGGACGGGAGCGACGTCTGGCAGCACTGAAATGTCGCTGGCGTCGAGTTCACGGACAGTGCCCCGGGCAAGCCAGCCAGGGAACACGCCTGGTCGGGATGGGGCGAAGCCCCG
>JBOHFU010001087.1:0-1341 GCA_050699675.1 Pseudonocardiaceae bacterium | reverse complement strand
ACGGCGGATCCGACCCGGGCCTGGTGGTGGACGGCGCCACCGAGGCGGACCTGATGTGGGACCTGGCCCGGCGGCTGGAGGGCCGGATGGCCACCACCGGGATGGAGCCGCTGCTGTCCCGCGGCCGGGACGATAGCCCCACCGAGGCCGACCGGGCCGCTTTCGCCAACACCGCAGGCGCCGACCTGGTGCTGTCCCTGCACACCGATGGCCACCCCACGGCGCTGGCGCAGGGCTTGGCGACATTTCACTTCGGGACCGGCAACGGCACGAGTTCCACCGTCGGCGAGGCCCTGGCCGCGTTCATTCAGCGCGAACTCGCCGCCCGCACCGGGATGCTCGACTGCGGGACTCACCCCAAGACCTGGGAACTGCTGCGGATGACTCGGATGCCCGCGGTCCGCGTCGAGCTCGGGTATCTGACCAACCCTGAGGACTGCCGGAAACTCCTGGACCCGGCGTTTCGCGACGTGGTCGCCGAGGGGGTGCTGGTCGCTGTCAAGCGACTCTACCTGCTGGGTGAAAACGACCAGCCCACCGGCACGTTCACCTTCGCCGATCTGCTGCGCCGGGAGCCGGCCCGCGCGGAGTGAGGTGGCGGTTTCGCCAAGCAGTGGAGGGCGGTCATGAGGAGACCGGACCCGACCCGACGGTGGCGAAGTAGCTACCCCAGTCCGGTCGGGTCCCGTCAGCGTCGGTGAACCCGTACTCCCGGGCCAACTTCCCTGTGGACAGCGCCTGCCCGGACCGGGTCCGGACGTCGGGGTCCGCAGCGAGCGCGACGACCGCGCGGCCGATATAGGTCGGTGTCTCGGAAGCGACCAGATGCGGGTCCGTGGCGATGGCGTCGCGCCAGGTGGGCTCGGTCACGCCGAAGTGATCGAGCACTGCCTCGGAGCGAAGGAACCCAGGGGTGAGCGCCACGGCCGTGATCCGGTGCCGTCGCAGGTCCGCGGCCTGGGCCACCGCGAGCCGGATCACCGAAGCCTTGGCCAGGTCGTAGAACAGGCTCCCGCGGTACTCATCGGAGTCCCCGTCGGTGACCTCGACGATCAGCCCGCTGCCCTGCTTCACCATCAGCCCGACCGCGTGCCAGCTGGTGATGACATGGGTCTCAACGGCCTGACGCACCAGCGCCAGGCCGTTGTCCAACGAGTGCTCCCAGAAGGGGACATCCCACTCGGTCAGCGGATCACCGCCCCAGATGTCGTTGACCAGAAGGTCCAGACGACCCTGTTGGTCCTGCGCGATCCGGGCGATCAGCGATCGGACCTCGTCGGGGCGGCTGTGGTCGACTCGCACCGGAATGGCCCGCCCACCCGCAGCCGTGACGAGGTCCGC
>JBOHFU010001086.1:0-1348 GCA_050699675.1 Pseudonocardiaceae bacterium | reverse complement strand
GCGTTTGCCGACACAGCGTCAGTCCGGTTCAGTCGAACAGCAGGAGCCCCACCCGATGTACGCGATCGTGAAGAGCGGCGGCAAGCAGTACAAAGTGGCCGTCGGGGACGTCGTCGAGGTGGAGAAGCTCGACGGCGAGCCCGGGACCGAGGTCAGCTTCCCCGCCGTGCTGCTCGTGGATGGTTCCGAGGTGACCACCGATGCCGCTGCCCTTGGGGCGGCCTCGGTCAGCGGAAAGGTCATCGCGCTGGCCAAGGGCCCCAAGATCCGGATCCACAAGTTCAAGAACAAGACCGGCTACCACAAGCGCCAGGGTCACCGCCAGCAGCTGACCCGTGTCGAGGTCACCGGTATCTCCCGGTGACCTCTGGATCACCGTGACCTTGGGAGGTTGAGCACCGATGGCACACAAGAAGGGCGCGTCCAGCTCCCGGAACGGCCGTGACTCCAACGCACAGCGGCTCGGAGTGAAGCGGTTCGGCGGGCAGGTGGTCAACGCAGGTGAGATCCTCATCCGTCAGCGCGGCACCAAGTTCCACCCGGGCGTGCACGTCGGTCGCGGTGGCGACGACACCTTGTTCGCGCTGGAGGCGGGTGCGGTGCAATTCAGCACCAAGCGTGGGCGCAAGATGGTCAACATTGTCCCGGCCGAGGCCTGATCCCGGCCCACACAGCGAGTTCCCCACGAGGGGCGGGACCGGCGAGATGACCGGCCCGCCCCTCGTCGGCGTTGCAGTATCGATTGAGATCGAGTTGAGCCTCGGGTGAGGAGGTGCGGAGGTGTCCCGCTTCGTGGACCGTGCGGCGATTCACGTCGCTGCGGGCGACGGCGGTCACGGCTGCGCCTCGGTGCACCGGGAGAAGTTCAAGCCACTGGGTGGGCCCGACGGGGGCAACGGTGGGCGTGGCGGCGATGTGGTGCTGGTGGTGGATCCCGGGGTGCATACCCTGCTCGACTTCCACTACCGCTCCCAGGCCAGCGCCACGGGCGGCAAGCAGGGACAGGGCGGCAACCGCAACGGCGCGGTGGGGGAGGACCTCGTGCTGCGGGTGCCGGACGGCACCGTGGTGCTCACTCCAGATGGCGAGGTGCTGGCCGACCTGGTGGGCGCCGGAACCCGGTTCGTCGCCGCGAGCGGCGGGCCGGGCGGGCTGGGCAACGCAGCGTTGGCCTCCAGGACCCGTAAGGCGCCAGGCTTCGCCCTGCTCGGCGAGCCAGGGGAGACCCGTGATCTGGTGCTGGAACTGAAGTCGGTGGCCGATGTCGGGCTCGTCGGCTTTCCGTCGGCGGGTAAGTCCTCTCTGGTCTCGGTGCTCTCTGCGGCCCGCCCCAAGATCGCCGACTACC
>JBOHFU010001085.1:0-1349 GCA_050699675.1 Pseudonocardiaceae bacterium | reverse complement strand
CGTCGATACCCGGGTCGTTCCGACCCAGACCGTTCTCCTGCTGCCGATTCCGGCGGCCCCGGTTCTCTGAGTTCGGTCAGCCGAACGAGTTCGGACCGCAGGAAGTCCCTGGTGACTACCTCGCCGACGGCCAACCGCAGCGACGCGAGCTCTCTGGCCAGGTACTCGGTGTCGGCCTTGGTGCGCTCGGCGCGGGCCCGGTCTTCCTCCAGCGCGACCCGGTCGCGGTCGTCCTGACGGTTCTGCGCCAGCAGGATCAGCGGTGCCGCGTAGGCGGCCTGCGTGGAGAACGCCAGGTTGAGCAGGATGAACGGGTAAGGGTCCCAGCGCAGCGACATCGCCGCCAGGTTCAGTGTGATCCACACCACGACTAAGACCGTCTGCACCGCGAGGAACCGCCCGGTGCCCAGGAAGCGGGCGATCCGCTCGGAGAAGCGGGCGAAGGCGTCCGGGTCCATCCGGGGCGTCAGTCGCCGTGGCCCGCGCGGGAGGTCCAGCCGGGAATACTGCCAACGTGACTCAGCCATGGGTCACCTCGCCAGTCCAGTCGGAGGTGGGCCAGGCCTCCTGCTGCCGCCAGTCGTCGGGCAGCGCGGCGTCCAGCAGATCATCTACGCTGACCGCCCCGAGCAGGTGGCCCTCGGTGTCCACCACCGGGGCGCAGACCAGGTCGTAGGCGGCGAAGTAGCGAGTGACCTCGGCGAGTGACGCCTGCGGTCCGAGCTGGGCCAGCTCGGTGTCCAGCACACCGGCCACCAGGTCCGACGGGGGCTCGCGCAGTAGCCGTTGCAGATGGGCGCAGCCCAGGTAGCGGCCGGTCGGGGTAGCCGAAGGGGGACGGCAGACGAACACCATGCTCGCCAGCGCGGGGGTCAGCTCCGGGTTGCGGACCCGGGCAAGTGCTTCGGCGACGGTGGCGTCCGGGGTGAGCACCACCGGCTCCGGGGTCATCAGGCCGCCGGCGGTGTCCGACGAGTAGGCCAGCAGCCTGCGCACCGGCGCGGACTCCTCGGGTGCCATCAGCCGCAGCAACCGTTCCCGCTCCGGATGGTCGAGCTCGCCCAGCAGGTCGGCGGCGTCGTCGGGGTTCATCGCCTCCAGCACGTCGGCGGCGCGTTCGTCGCCCAGATGGTCGAGCACCTCGGCCTGCTCGTCCTCGGACAGCTCCTGCAGCACGTCCGCGAGCCGCTCGTCGTCCAGCGCATCGACCACCTCGTGGCGACGTTTGGCCGGCAGGTCGCGTAGCGTGTTGGCGACCTCCACCGCGCGCACCCCCTCGAACAGGGCGAGCAGATGCTCGGCGCCCTGCCCGCGAGAGGACACCTCGGCCAGCGTCAGCCCGGCGACCT
>JBOHFU010001084.1:0-1350 GCA_050699675.1 Pseudonocardiaceae bacterium | reverse complement strand
CCGGTCGCCTATGCGGGCTCGTTTGGGGCGTGACCGGCAGGGATGCTACGCCGTGATGGCGGCTGGGTTGGCAGACTCGTCCCATGACCGGACAGAACACTGCGAGTCAACCGCCGTACATCCTCGTACTGTGGGACATCGACCACACCCTGATCGAGACACGCGGAGTCGGCCGGGCCATCTACGAGCGGGCATTCCCTGCCGCCACCGGCAAGCCACTCCGGCAGCTCGCCGAGGTAGCCGGTCGGACCGAGCTGGTCATCATGCACGACACGCTCCAGCTCCACGACGTCGAACCCAGCGAGCAGATGATGCGCCACCTGGCGGCCGCGCTCGTCCAGAGTCACGAGGAGGCCCGGGCGGAGCTGGCTGCCACCGGTCGCGTCCTTCCCGGCGCTCAGGAGACACTGGCGGCTCTGGCCGCTGACCCTCGCGTCCACCAAGCCGTCCTCAGTGGCAACCTGCGGGACGTCTCCCGCATAAAGCTTGAGGTCTTCGGTCTCGACTCATATCTCGATCTTGCCAGCAGCGCCTACGGCGACGACCACACCAAGCGTCCCGAGCTGGTCACCATCGCCCAGCAACGCGCTACCGAGCGAACGGCCGCCACGTTCGACAAACAGCACACCGTACTTATCGGGGACACACCCCACGATGTCGAGGCGGCCCTCACGGCTGGCGTGCGAATCATTGCGGTCGCCAGCGGCAAAAGCGATGAAACTGAGTTGGCACTAGCCGGAGCGCCAGTTATCGTCTCCGACCTTACTCATACTGCGACAGTCGTACAGTTGGTGATCGATGGACTACAAACGTCTGCTGATCAACCGCACGCGTAGGTTACCAGGCATCTGTCGGTAACGATCTCAGCTTGCGATGTTCTCCGCCGTGCTCAGCCTCACGGAGTTGCCGTGTGACCAGATCGTACAGCAGCGGCTGGTCGAACCCGGTCTGGTACTTCTCGGCGACCACCAGCACGTGCCATTCGCCGGTGGCGAATCGCTCGACCGTCTGAGACTCGGGGAAGTCGTTGAGCGAGGACTCGGTGTGTTTCTCGGTGTCGGGCAGTACGGTGCCGGAGAAGGCCACCAGCACCCCGATGTCGTAGCCCTTGTCCCTGCAGTATGCGCGTAGTGCCTGGACGTAGCGCACCGCGTGCAGGCGGGACGCGGTGACCACTCGCACGGCGCGCGCCAGCCGATCGAACACAACCTACAGTCGAGCGTTTGACCAGGATTTTCGGGCGAGCATGCCTGGTTCCGGGCATGCCTCACCAGAGCGCACGCGAGCCAGCCCGCTGCACCAGTCCCGAGACGCACAAGCAGCCGCCGACCCACGGTCCCCAATCGTCAG
>JBOHFU010001083.1:0-1351 GCA_050699675.1 Pseudonocardiaceae bacterium | reverse complement strand
CGCCGGTGCCGAGTGGTGCTGATGGCGGCCGATGGGGTGCCGAGCCGCCGGATCGGCCCCGAGGTCGGCATGAGTGAGCAGTACGTGGGGATGTGGCGACGCCGGTTCGAGGCCGACCGCCTCGCGGGTCTGGAGGACCGGGCCCGTTCCGGTCGCCCGCGGGTGTATGGCCATGATCAACGGGTCGAGATCGTGGCTCGGGCGACCTCGGCGCCGCCTGAGCACGTGTCGCACTGGAGCCACGAGCTGTTGGCCCGGGATATGGCGACCCTGGGTATCTCGGCCTCTCAGATCGGGCGGATCCTCGCCGACTTGGACATCAAACCCCACAAGATCCGCTCCTGGTTGACCCGCAGCGACGACCCCGAGTTCTGGGAACGGGTTGCCGATGTGTGCGGCCT
Source organism: Pseudonocardiaceae bacterium (assembly GCA_050699675.1). Classification (GTDB taxonomy): domain Bacteria; phylum Actinomycetota; class Actinomycetes; order Mycobacteriales; family Pseudonocardiaceae. The sequence goes on along the minus strand of JBOHFU010001083.1, from coordinate 950 downwards.
GTACCTGTCCCAGCCCCTCAACGCGCTGGTGCTGTCGATCGATGAGAAGACCGCCATCCAGGCCCGCAGCCGCACGCACCCCACCCGGCCAGCGGCACCGGGTCGGTCGGCCCGCCAGGAGTTCGAATACGTCCGTCACGGCACCGCTTGTCTGATGGCCGCGCTCGATGTCCACACCGGTGAGGTGCTCGCCACCGACGCCCCCCGCAACGACGCCCAGTCCTTCATCGGGTTCCTCGAACAAATCGAGGCTGCCGTTCCCGCCCCCCTCGAGGTGCACCTCGTCATGGACAACGGCGGCAGCCACATCGCCCGCGCCACCAAGACCTGGCTCGCCGAGCACCCCCGCTTCGTGGTCCACCACACGCCCCGCCATGCCAGCTGGCTCAACCAGGTCGAGCTGTTCTTCTCCATCCTCACCCGACGGCTGCTGCGCCACGGCGAGTTCGGCTCCCGCCACGACCTCGTCACCAAGATCATGCGCTTCATCACCGAACACAACCGCACCGCCCGACCCTTCCGCTGGACCTACGACGGCACCCCACTCAAGGTGGCCTGACACATGGGCGTTACTTCTGCGCGGTGCCACTAGGTGCCGTTACACGGGTGATCGTCCGGGGCCCGACCTGGAGCTTGAGGGTCCTTGTCAAGGTCGAAACCGGGACGCGACGATTCATTCGCTCCATTGGAGGATGGAGAAGGGGGCACCCTCGGGGTCGTTGAGTACAGCGACACGTCCCACGTTGAACAGGTCGAAGGGCTCCACGGAGACGGTGCCCCCCAACTCGGCCGCCCGGGCGGCGGTGAGGTCCGTATCCGCGACGGCGAAATAGATCATCCAATGCGGCGGAATGTCCTCCGGCCACAGCTCGTCCATCTGCACCATGCCGGCGACAGGCCGCTCGACAGCAGGGTGGAAGAAGACGGTGTAGCCCGACCCTTCAGCGAAG
>JBOHFU010001082.1:0-1353 GCA_050699675.1 Pseudonocardiaceae bacterium | reverse complement strand
CACAGCGTCCGCGCCAGTCGATCTGCCAGTAGGCGTATGAAGCGTGACGGATCGTTTAACTCACCGCCCTCTGCAAGGAGCGCCATCCCGTACAGGAGCTCAGCTGTTTCCGCCATTCCGGCGTCGTCATTGCGTTCGTCGTGGGCTTTCTGTAGCGCGCTCACCAGTGGATGCGTCGGATTGAGTTCGAGGATTCGCTTGATGCGGGGCATGTCCTGCCCCATGGTGCGATACATCTTCTCCAGGGTCGGCGTGACGTCGTTCGCGTCTCCGACGATACAGGCCGGCGAGGTGGTGAGGCGCGATGACAGCCGTACTTCCTTCACATCCTCTTGCAATTTTGTCGTCATCCAGGACAGCAGGGCGGAAAAGTCGTTCTTCTGTTGTTCACGTTCGGGTTCTGCCGTTTTTTTCTCTTCCTCGGTGTCAAGGTCGACCTGGCCCTTGGCGATCGACTGGAGCCGCTTGCCATCGAATTCTCGGACCGACTCTACCCACATTTCATCGACCGGATCGGTCAGCAGTAGAACTTCAAATCCCTTGGCGCGAAACGCTTCCATATGCGGCGAGCTTTCGATTATCAGTCGCGAGTCGCCGGTCATGTAGTAGATGTGTTGTTGTCCCTCTTTCATGCGCTCCAGGTATTGACGCAAGGTGGTCAACTGCTCCGCGTGGTACGTCGATGCGAACGATGCGATTTCGAGAATCGTCTCGCGATTTTCGAAATCGTTGAGAAGCCCTTCCTTGACGGCGCGGCCGAACTCCTTCCAGAACGTCTTGTAGTGGTCCACGTTGTCGGTCATCATGTCCTTCACCGCCGACAGCACCTTCTTGGCAAGGCGTCGACGCATGATCTGGATCTGACGATCCTGTTGGAGGATCTCTCGTGATACGTTAAGTGACAAATCCTGCGCGTCCACTACACCTTTGACGAAGCGCAGGTACTCTGGCATGAGCGCTTCACAATCATCCATAATGAACACGCGCTTCACGTGCAGCTGGACGCCTCGCTTGCGATCCCGCATAAATAAGTCCAACGGCGCGCGCGACGGAATAAATAGCAGTGCCTGGTATTCGAACGTCCCTTCCGCCTTCATGTGGATGATATCGAGTGGATCGTTCCAGTCGTGACTTACGAGCTTGTAGAACTCCTTGTACTCGTCTTCTCCAACCTCGTTCTTGGAACGCGCCCAAAGCGCCTTCATCGAGTTGAGCGTCTCGATTTCGCGCGCGACCTTGCCGTCCTTGTCCGTGCGCTCCACTTCCATCTTGATGGGCCATGCGATAAAATCGGAATACCGCTTGACGATCTCCTTTATCTTCCAGTCGTCCGTGTAATCAAAGAGGTGGTCC
>JBOHFU010001081.1:0-1353 GCA_050699675.1 Pseudonocardiaceae bacterium | reverse complement strand
GTCGTTGGCGAACTCGACCTGTTGCTCCGAGATCGACACTCCGTCCACCTGACATCCGAAGCGTTGGTGGGCCATGAAGCTGGTGCCGCCGCGACCGCACCCGGCATCCAGCAGGCGGTCACCGGGCAAGATGTCGCCGAGGTGGTCGAGCAGGACCTTGGTCTGCGCGGTCTCCAACCGGTGCATCTCGGTGATGATCCGGTAGTCACGGGTGTCCTCGGGGCCTTCCAACACGGACGGGTCATAGTCGCCGATCCCGAAGTGGTGGTGGTAGAGCCCGTCGATATCACCGAGCAGCAGGTTGACCGGGTCCTTCTCGTTGTTCCAGTACGCCGCAACAGACTTCTGGTAGTCGCTGCGCAGGACGTTGGCGACGGTAGTCGTGGTCATGGTGGACCTCCTTCTGTTTGTCAGGCCGAACAGCCGGCGGGTGCCGAGGCCGGGTTCGGGGACCGCTCACGCATTACTCGCGCCGTGGTATCGCTCGGTGGTGCTGTGCCACTCGCGGTTGCCGCCGAGCCAGGCCCATATGTCAGCCAGGAAACGACGCAGCGCAAGCGAACCCAGGTGGCTGAGCATGGCTGCCTCCTCGACGAAGGTGTGCATCAGCTCGTTATGGATCTGCACGGCGCGCTTGATCGCTTCCTGTGGAGAACACTTCTCTTCGGCGGCGATCACCTTGGGCAGGTCGAAGTCGGTGTCCGATTCCTTGGACATCGAGTACAGATCGTTCAGAATCACGCTCGCGGTACCGGCCAAGGCAAACACCCGGCGCACCCGCCGATCGGCGAACTCGAAGGAGGGAAGCTCGTAGCCGGCAATCGGATCGACCAACACCATAGGCGGCAAGAAACTGTTTTCATGCCGGTGCGTCAGATACTCCCAGACCGGCGGGGTCCGCCCGGTGGCACGCCAGTTCGCCTCATGGTTGTAGGCCATGAACATGACCGACAGCTCGTGGCGGAGCCGGGCTACCTGGGTCGCTGTGGCGTACCGGGCAAGGTGTTCGAACGCCGAGCGGTACGCGACCGCGACAGGCTCTTCCGAAAGAGCCTGGTCGAGCTGGGGCGCGTAGCTGACCGGAAGATCAGCCGGGTCGACTGCCGCGTAGGTAATCCCTAGCCGCGAGCCGATCACCTTCGCATCGGCGCCCATGGACTCTTCGTCGAGGAAGTGGTCGTCGGTAGCCCACTCCGCCAGGACGCACTTCGCTGCCGCCAGCAGCCGGTCAGGGTCATCCGTGGCCGGATGGGTGAGCATCATCAGACGTCCGAAATTGGCCGCCCGCACGCGGTCGAGCTGTCCGGGGTAGATCCCGACCTGCCCGGCCCAGTCGACCAGGCGGTCGTTGAC
>JBOHFU010001080.1:0-1357 GCA_050699675.1 Pseudonocardiaceae bacterium | reverse complement strand
AGGTGATCTCCCCGCGATCCACGGTGACCTGCTGGACCGCCTCGGCGGGCACCCCGCGCTCGCGCATCGCGGCGAGCAGCTCGTCGGTGAACTCGTCGAACCAGCCGCCGTAGGGCCGCTGCGCCGCAGCCGGGACGTAGGCCGGTAGCGCCAGCCCGCCGTACCCGGAGGTGTCTCCGGTGCCGCGAACGCCGAACATCCCCTGCCGGGCCCGGCCGGCGACCACACCGCCGCGACCCTCGTGCTCGGCCTGCTCGGCTGGACTCAACTCCGCCGAGCTGGGCTGACCGGGCTCGAGGCCCTGGTCGTTGTCCTTGCCGGCCATGCCGCTCACTGCTTCCGAGCTTCGACGACCTGGGACCGGCCACTCCCCGATGGTCGGGGATCCTTCTGCGGGCCGTACCGCACCGAGGAGGGCACCATCTCGGTGCGCTGGCCCGCCTTCACCGCGGCCCGCTTCGGCCCGAGCGGCTCGTCCATGATCTTGGCGTGCAACTTGAGGATCGCGTCGATGAGCATCTCCGGGCGTGGCGGGCAACCGGGCAGGTACATGTCCACCGGGACGATGTGGTCCACGCCCTGCACGATTGCGTAGTTGTTGAACATGCCACCGCTGGAGGCGCAGACTCCCATCGAGAGCACCCAGCGGGGCTCGGGCATCTGATCGTAGATCTGGCGCAGCACTGGAGCCATCTTGTTGCTCACCCGGCCGGCCACGATCATCAGGTCGGCTTGGCGGGGGGAGGCCCGGAAGACCTCCATCCCGAATCGGGCCAGGTCATAGCGGGGCGCGCCGGTGGTCATCATCTCGATCGCACAGCAGGCCAGCCCGAAGGTGGCAGGCCACAGCGACGACTTACGCGTCCAGTTGACCAGCTTCTCCACACTGGTCAGCAAGATCCCGCTGGGCAGTTTCTCCTCTAGGCCCATGATCAGTTCCAGTCCAGCCCGCCACGCCGCCACACGTAGGCGTAGGCGAAGCCCAGCGTCACGATGAACAGGGCGACCTCCACCAGGCCGAAGATCCCCAGCGAGTCCGCGGCCACCGCGAACGGGTAGAGGAAGACCATCTCGATGTCGAACAGGATGAACAACATCGCGGTGAGGTAGTACGCCACCGGCATCCGCCCGGCCCCCACCACCGGTTGTGGCGACGGCTCGATACCGCACTCGTAGGCGTCGAGCTTGGCCCGGTTGTACCGGCGCGGCCCGATGTAGGGGGCCGCGACGATGGAGAACACCGCGAAGGCCCCCGCTAGCAGGAACATCATCACCAGGGGAACGTAGGGCTGCAGCACTCGCGTCCCTTCCTTCGGCGTCTCATGAACGTCCCGTACTACCCTACGTGCGAGCCGGT
>JBOHFU010001079.1:0-1357 GCA_050699675.1 Pseudonocardiaceae bacterium | reverse complement strand
GTCGGGTCGCCGACCCGCGCTGCTGGTGGCATCGTGGCCTCCCTAGTTGATCCGGACAATCGCGGCCTGGATGCTGCAGGTCGCCCCGCCCTTGACCTCGGTGCTCGCCGTGCCGTTGACCTTCACCGTGGTGCCCTGGATGTTCACTCCGGTGTTGCTGCTGACCTTGACCTCGCCGCCACCGCCGTCCATCTTCACGCCGGTCTTGGCGGCGATGGTGACGTCCTGGCCGGTCAGGCGCAGGCTGCCGGTCCCGGCGTCCACGGTCACACCGTTGCGGGCCTCGACGGTGACCGTGCCGTCGCTGTGCACCGTGATCTTGGTCTGCTTCTGATCGAGGTCGAGGGTCAGCTTGCCGTCACCGGTGCGGATCTTGACGCCCTGCGCCCCGGACGCCGTCTCGAGCATTTCCAGGGCGTGGCCGGTGCGGGACACGAAGGCCCGCCGGTCGATGGCACCGGAGCTGGAGTCTACGAGCTCCACCTCGCCCTTGGGTGGAGTGTCCACCCCGTTGTGCAGCCCGCCGAGGACGTAAGGCCGCTGGAAGCTGCCTTGCTCGAAGGCCACCAGCACCTCGTCGCCGACCTCGGGCACGATCAACGCGCCGCGGTCCTTGCCCGCGCCGGCCTGCACGGTGCGCGCCCAGTCGCTGACGAAGTCGTCGTCCAGCCAGGGAAAGGTCAGCCGGACCCGGCCCAACTTGTCCGGGTCGCGGTTGTCCGACACCTGCCCGATCACCACGCCGGACCCGCCGGCGGCGGCGCCGAGGTGGGATCCAGTGAGGCCGAGCAGGGTGCGGTCCTGGGCGCCACTGACCGTAACCCACGTCAGGTAGCCGGTGTCCGGGTCGAAAACGTGCCGGCTGGTGCTCACGGTGTACTTGCCCTCGAATGGTGCCCCGGCGCCGGCCAGTGTGACGGCGGTGCCCGCGCGCACCTTCGGGTTGCCGCGCATGACCACCTCGAGCTCGGCGAACCCGCTGGTTACCTGCTCGGCCAGCGCCTTGGCTGCGTCGTCCACCTCGCCCTGGGCGATGTAAGGGGAGTCGGTGGCGACCAGCGGCTGCGCGCCGAACTCGGCGGCGAGCTTGTCGGGTTTGGCGCCGATCTCGGCGGAGACGGTCTTCGCGGCTGCCCTGCCGATGACCGCGCGCTTGGTGGTGGCGTCCCAGCCGCGCACCTGCACGTCGGGGACCTGCTCCGCGGAGGTGACCACGGCCCGCATCCGTAGCACGTTGCGGCCGAGCTCCAATACCATCGCGTCGTCGGCCGCCGAGGTGGTGGTTTCGGGTGCGGCGCTGGCGGGCTTGGGCCGGCGGAACTCCAGCTTGCCGTCGACGATCGCGATCCCGGCGCCG
>JBOHFU010001078.1:0-1361 GCA_050699675.1 Pseudonocardiaceae bacterium | reverse complement strand
GTGGGGGGCAACTACCCCACGGTGCTCAACCGGCACGTCTTCGAGACGCTGGCCGTCCACGCGCAGCTGGCGGTGCACATCCGGGTGCTGCACGGCCGCGACCCGCACCACGTCACCGAGGCCCAGTACAAGGCGCTGGCGCGGGCGTTGCGCGCCGCTGTAGAGCCCGATCCGCGCGCTTGCGGGGTGCCCTCCACCAAGGGCCTGCTGTGATCGGTGTCGGCCTGCTGGCGCTGGCCGGGTTCCTGGTCGGTGGTGTGGTCTCAACCTGGCGCAGCTCACGCCCGCTGGCCCTGGCGCTCGGGGTCGGAGCTGCGTTGGCGATCGCCGGCGGCGTCGCCTGGCTGCTGTGATCGACCCTGCGCGGATCACAGCGGTGTGGAGGTAGCGATGAGCGATGCGGCATCGAATCGAGCTGCGGGTAATGCGATCGCGACGGCAGCTGAGGATGTGATCTCAGCCTATGACGAGTCACTGGTCCCGAGTTTGTTCGGGCCCTGGGCGGCGGTACTACTCGACGCGCTGAAGGTCACGCTGGGCGATCATGTGCTCGATGTGGCCACCGGGCCGGGAACGGTGGCCCGGCCGGCTGCGGTCCGGGCGGGCCGAACCGGCCGGGTGGTGGCCTGTGATATCAGCCCGGCCATGCTGGAAGTCGGTCGGCGCAAGCCGGCTGAGGAGGGTGCGGCACCGATCAGCTGGGTCGAGTCCCCGGCGGCGCCGCTGGCGGGCCCACTGGCATCCGCTGACGGCCGCTTCGACGTCGTGACGTGCCAGCAGGGATTGCAGTTCTTCCCCGATCGGCCGGCCGCGCTGGCGGAGATGCGCCGGGCGCTGCGACCTGGTGGACGCCTTGGCGTATCGGTGTGGGGACACCAGTCCGACTCGCCGGGCTTCGCGGCGCTCGGCGCCGCGGTACGGGAGATGCTCGGCGACGAGGTGGCTGATCGCTACGCAGGTGGTCCATGGGGCATGCCCGAGACAACGGCACTGGCGGCGCTGCTCGATGCGACCGGGTTCGCTCAGGCCCAGGTCTCGGCAAGGCGACTGAGGGTGATCTTCCCCGGTGGGTCCGCCCAACTCATCCGCAGCATCGTGGTCGCGCCCATCGCCGCTGACGTGGTTGCGCTGCCGCCGGAGCGCCGCGCCGCGCTCGTCAGTGCCGCCGAACAGCGGCTAGCACCGATGATCACGAACGGCGTGCTGAGCTTCGAAACGGTCGCCAATATCGGGCTCGCCACCCGCTGAGCGTGGGTCCCGGCGGATAGTGTCTGGCGGGTGAGGGCTCGGTGAGGGCGGGGCGCCGCCGGCGCATCCGGGTGGACCCGTCGCTGGTCGGCCTGCTCCGGATGCCCGAGTCC
>JBOHFU010001077.1:0-1363 GCA_050699675.1 Pseudonocardiaceae bacterium | reverse complement strand
TGTTTACGGAGGCCAGTGAGCACTATCCGCACGCCATTGTCATGCTCTGGTCTCGGGTGGTCATAAATACCCCTCCGGTCTCGTGAGTTAAGAGCGCCATCGGGGCCGTACTGATACCACCTCCTAGCGCCGAACTTCCTGATCGTGAGTATGTGATCTTCGGTCGCCCGGTTAAGCAGCCAGGGGCTAGACCCCTGCGACGGTGATCGGCCGTGCGGTGTGCTCGGCCACTGCGTCAAGATCCTTCGGGTTGCGGGTGAGCACGACTGGGTCGGGCAAGGTGCTCGCGAAGGCTGCGACGATCGCGTCGGTCGCCGAGATCGTGCCAGCCCGGCCTGTGCACGCGCGCAACCGCGCACCCTCACGTGCCTGCGGCTCGTCCACTTCCCGTACCTGACAGGCCCGGAGCAGCCGGTTGGCGTGAAAGTCGCGACGATGCTCCCGGTCAGGGCCTCGGTCAGGACAACCGCGGGAACCTGCGCCGGCCAGTACCCGCGCCGCCGCAGCTCCACCAGGCGGGCCCGCTGACCGGCCAGCGCGCTGACACCGCCAGCATCCAGGATGACCGTCATGCCGTGTGCACGGTGTCGGCGCCGCCGGAGCTTGCCGGTAGCACCCGGTCCGCCCATTCACGGGCGGCGATCGACTCCTGCTGGGGGGATCGGCCCGAACTCGGCGTCCAGATCCTGGCCCCTCGGAGGCGAGGTATGGATCGGCTGCGGACGTGCCAAGCAGGGCAACTATTGGCGCAAAGTTGCCCGCTACGGCACGTCCGCACAAAGTGACACTCCTTCCCCGGAGGTCACAGAGGGTGACATCACCTGGCCGGTTGCGCGCTGCAACCGGGGTGCTCAAGGTCGTCGAGCAGGGCCGGTGCGACGCGTTCTTCGGGGACGGCGACGCCGTGCTCACCCAGCGCGGCGGCGAGGTCGGGGTCCCAGGGCGCGTCGGTCAGCCGGCCGGGCGCGGGACCGTGGTCGGTGACGGCCTCGAGGTAGTCGGCGGTCGACATCCGCCACGGCAGCGCCCCGGTCCGGTCCATCACATACGCCGCGATGCGCAGCCCCTCGCCGTCGAAGTCACCGTGGTAGCGCAGCGTCGAGCCAGCGCCCCGCAGCCCGCGTAACAGCGTGACGGCCGTGGTGTTGGGCCACCCCGCGGTGCACACCAGCGGCGGACACGTCGGCCCGAACCGGCGCACCGCCATGGCGAGCACGGACGGGTTCTCGACCACGTGCACCGTCGTCACGCCCGGCAACTCAGGCACCGCGCGCAGCTGCGCGAGCGTCACGACCACCGCCTGCCCGGCAGCTGCCCAGGCCCGCAGCGTGGTCGCGAGCGCACCCGACCCGGGCGGGGCGAA
>JBOHFU010001076.1:0-1365 GCA_050699675.1 Pseudonocardiaceae bacterium | reverse complement strand
TGCCCGTCGGCGGCGTGCTGGGCCAGCGCCAAGCCCAGGTGCTGGGCGAGGAAGCCGAGCAGCACGGTGGCGTTGTGGCCGTGTGCGGGCCGGTCGTCGATGGCGTCGCAGCCATCGACCCGCACCCGGGCCGTGGCCGCAGCCGTGGCTCTCGGGAGGTAACGCCGGCCAGTGGGCTCGCAGAAGAGGTTGAGGCGGCCGACGAACCCGCGCTCGACGAGCGGTCGGGTGCCGATCGTGCCCATGGCGCCGCCCTCTTCGCCGGATACCGCCTGGATGAGCACGCCCACACCGGTCCCGATCGCCGGCTCGGCGGCCAGCGCGGCGCGGATGCCGGCGAGTAGCGCGACGGCGGGTCCCTTCGCGTCGATCGCTCCGCGCCCGTGGAAGCGCACGCTGTCGAAACCGGCCGGCTCCAGGCCCGAGACGGTGTCCAGATGAACGTTGAACATGACCGTCGCCTCGCGGGACAGGGGTGGTCCCAGCCGCAGGACGAGGCTCGGCTGATCGTCCAGGAAGCCGGGGACCCTGGCGACGGCTCGGCTGACGGCCAGCGGCACGTCGTTGCGCCGGACTTCTTCCGGCTTGACCGCGGCGTGATGAACGGGGACGAAGCCCAGCCCGGCCGCGGCGTCGGCGTAGGCGTGTTGCGCTTCCCACAGCCGTGGCGGCGGGCCGTCCGGCCCGGTCTCCAGCGGCCCTGCGGTAGGCATCCGGAGCAGGCGGAGCAGCAGGTCACGATCGGCCCCGAGCAGCTCGGCCCGCATCATGTCAGGCATGGCGGAGCCCGCCTCGGACCGCCGTCCACGCCGGGAAGGTCGGCAGCACCTGGTCGCGCACGAGCTGTTCCAGCGCCCGCCCGCTGGCGACGAAACCGTCGTGGCGAGCCTGTCCAGCCTCGTCGCCAGCCTTATCGCTGCCGTCTGCCGGCCCGGACTCGTGCGGCCGTAGGGTCAGATGCGGCTCGATGGACAACGCGCCGGTGTACCCGCTGCGCAGCAGCAGGCGCAGGCAGTCGGCCACCCGGGCCTGCCCCGCGCCCGGCAGCGTGTAGACGGGGTTGGCCGCGCTGCCCTCGGCGTCCTTGACGTGCACGTGTGCCACGTGGGTGCGGATCTGGGCCAGCATGTCGTACCCCTGGTAGCCGTAGGCAATGCCGTTGCCCGTGTCGAACAGCAGGCGAAGGGCCGGACTGCCTACCGCGTCCAGCAGGTCAAGCATGCGTTCGGCGCTCGCCGCGGCCCAGCCGGTGCAGTTCTCGTGGAGCAGGACGAGCCCGGCTCGTTCGGCCCGGCCGGCCAGCTCGCGCATCCGATCCACCGCCCGCCGTCGCCATTCACGCTCGTCGAGGCCGGCGTTGAGGTA
>JBOHFU010001075.1:0-1366 GCA_050699675.1 Pseudonocardiaceae bacterium | reverse complement strand
TCCGCAGGTCCAGGAGATTTCCGTTGTCCAGCGCGGTGGAGATGGCCTTGGGCAGGCCCCCCAGCCCGGTGTTGGCCACCAGCGACAAGGCCACCGGCTGCGCGGGAGGTGTCTTACGCAGGGCAGTAACCAGAGCGCTGAGCCGGGAGGTCGGACAGAGCAGGAAACCGATCACCCCCGCGTATGGCTCGCCGCGGGCGGCGAGGTGCGTCGCAACGACATCGACCAGGCTCGTCACCGACGGCGGGAACAGCGCCGCGTCATCGACCAGCCTGGCAAGCAGGGGTGGGACGCCTCGCGGGCCGGAGGCATGCAGATTCAGCACTGTTGACACCCGACGCACCTTAGTAGCGGTCTCTTCGGTGCCCCGTCAGGGCTACCGTGACGACGTCGGCTTGACCAGGCTGGCCCGCACCTCACGGGTGACGATGCGCTCGGCCACGAAGGACATCAGCGGGATCGTGCCGGCCAGCGCCACCAGCACCATCCGCCCCGGCCGCCACCGCACCGAGGTACCCAGCAGCACCGTGCTGACGAGATAACCCAGGTAGAGAAATCCGTGCACCGGCCCGCTCCAGACGAGCCGCTCGTCGGCGAAGCCGTAGCGCAGCACCATGGACAGCGTGAGCACGAGCAGCATTACGCCGGTGGCGTAGGCAGCGATCCGGTAGCCGATCAGCCAGGTCGTGACCCGGTGGCTAGGACGGCCGGTCCTGCTCGGCGAGCCGGGCGAGGTAGGCGTTGTACGCGGCGAGCTCATCGTGGGGATCGTCCTCCGGGATCGGTCTGTGCCCAGGTTGTCGGGTCAGGGTCGGTGGGCCGCTCTCGGGTACGCGACGCTGCTCCAGCCACAGGAACCGGGCCCAAGCTGCTACCAGGACGACCGCGAACAACGGCCATTGCAGGGCGTAACCGAGATTCTGCCAGTCACCCGTGGCTGACTCGGCCCGGTCCCACTGCCAGCGCCCCAGCCAGATGAACAGCCCACAACACAAGGCGACCAGCAGGTGCCCGGCCCACCATCGCCGGGACAGCGCGAACCGCCACACGCGGCCACGATACGCGGGACCGCGGGCCGCCGGATAGCGTCGCGGGGTGAGCGCACGGGCCGGATGGCTGGGGGCATGGCTTGCCCCGTCGCGACCGGAGCAGCCGGCGCTGGTCACCGATCCCGCGCGGCGCCGAGCCCTGGTCGTCGAGATCGTCCTGGTATTGGCGGTGACGCTGGGACTGTCCGCACTGCGCAGCCTGCTGGCGCTGCTGGATGCGTTGCTGGCTCCGGAGTCACTGGCGGACCAATCGGTGGCGATCAACGCGCCCGGCCGAAAGGCCGAACTGCTGGATCTCGCCTACCAGCTCACCGGGG
>JBOHFU010001074.1:0-1367 GCA_050699675.1 Pseudonocardiaceae bacterium | reverse complement strand
CTTGCCCAATGCCCGGTGCTGAGCTACCCGGACCGCGCCGGGAGTCGACCCCACCGCCTCGGCGGTCTCCTCCGCGGACAGCCCCACCACGACTCGCAGGACGAGAATCTCGCGCTGCTTGTCCGGCAGCATGTCCAGCAGTTTGTCCATCCGCCCTGCCAGCTCACCCTGTATCGCCCGTTGTTCCGGACCCGCGTCGGCCAGATCCGGGGAATCGGGGATCTCCGGAACCGGTTCGGCACGATTGCGCGCCGAGGACCGGTGAGCGTCGGCCACCTTGTGCTGCGCGATGCCGTACACGAAGGCAAGAAATGGCCGACCCTGATCGCGGTAACTGGGCAGGGCCGCAAACACCGCGAGACACACCTCCTGGGCTACATCATCCGCCGAAGCGAACGTCTTCTCCTGGCTGCCGACGCGCGCGCGGCAGTACCGCAACACGAGGGGACGGATCCAGCGGAGCACACTGTCGACAGCAGCTCGGTCACCGTCGACAGCAGCACCAACAAGGACGTTGAGGTCGTCCCCCACTAGAGTCATCGCAGAATGCAGCCCTGCCGTTACGACGCGGGACCAGCCAGGCTGCACGCCGGCCGGCGGTGGCAAATCCGCTGTCCCGGCCATCCATCACCTTCCCGAGACCACGGCACCTCGGGCGCAACCGTAGTGGGTGACAGATCAACTGCTCCAAGCGGTGTCACTGGGCCACACACGAGGCCAACGCAGAACAGAGGGGCCGGTGGCGATGCCACCGGCCCCTCTGTTGCAGGACGGATCAGGCGACCAGACCGCGCCGGAAACCATGTGCGACGGCCTGGGCCCGATCCCGCACGCCGAGCTTGCGGAACAGCCTCCGGGCGTGGGTTTTCACGGTGTCCTCGGAAAGATAGAGTTCCCGCCCGATCTGCCCGTTGCTCTTGCCTTGACTCATCCCGCGCAGCACCTGCAGCTCGCGCTCGGTGAGCTGGACGCCAGGATCGGACGGGGGTCGTGGCGCCGGCACCGATGTGCTGGCCAGCGTGTGCGCCAGCGCGGCCACGAGCTCCGGACGCGACGCGTCCCAGCGCAGATAGCCTCGGGCGCCGCCGGCGATCGCGGCGGCGATGCTGCCCGCATCGTCGGGCGCACCGAACACGATGACGTTGGCCTGGGGATGCGCCGACACCAGCCGGCGAGTGGCCTCCACACCGGTCGGTACCGCACGCTGGGTCCCCACCAGGACGACATCCACCGGCTGCCGGGAATAGCGAGCTAGCAGCTCGTCGCCGTGTGCCACGCAGTCGATCCGGGCGACGCCAGGGACCGCAGACATCACACGGGTGAGTCCCTCGCGGACGCTTCGCCGGTCATCGCAGATGAGAACTGCG
>JBOHFU010001073.1:0-1367 GCA_050699675.1 Pseudonocardiaceae bacterium | reverse complement strand
CCGCCGCACTCCACTTGATGAAGCCGCGGTGCGGAACAGCAGACTCACGAGGTCAAGCGGTACCGGTTACGAGTCACGCCTCATCGCCCTTCTCCAGGCTGGGAGTTTTTACCGGCAATGACTCGACTGGAACCGGGGTCTCGACGTTGTCGAACTCCTCCAGGCGTGTCTGGTAGTCGGCGGCCCCCGCCTTTTCCCCTTCTATCTGGTAGTCGGCGGTCAATCCCTTTCTCTCCGCCTCCTGCAACCCCCTTGTCTCGGCCTCCGGGTTGGCATCGATTGTTTCCTCGCCAGGTGAAGACTCGGGAGCGAGTTCGGTTTCCTGTGGGGTGCCTTCGGGGTCGGTCATCGTCAGATTCCCTTCTGTGGTTCCCCCTCATGTTCCTGCTCCCTTGGGGGAGTTCTCGGTATGTCTGCACTTAACTTCAACGTGCAAACCGGCATACCCCAAAGGAAGACTACTAAACACCGGATGACCCATTCGTGTGAATCGGATAGCCCATTGGCGTGACACGTCTGCGCCTCGCGGCCGCCTGATTTACCCAGAAACTCCCACACCGTCGAGGCCCACCGGTACCGTCCACACCGAGCCCAGCGCCGGTGAGGTACCGCTCCAGCTGTGACCCGAAAGTAGGCCCGGCGTTCACGATGACGAACCCGCGATGATGGGCGAGACGCACGTGATGCTGGCGAACGGTGACACGATGGCGGCTTAAGCCGTCGCGACGCGGTGGACGGCAGTGTCGACGGCGAGGTGGCGGCGCACGGTCACCATCGCGCCTTGGTGCGGCACCAGCGTCACGTGCCGCACCCGGACCGGCTCGGCCGGCTCGGTGGTCGGGACCAGCTCGACGCTGCGGCGGACCTCCCGCAGCACGGTGCGTATCTCCGTCTGGGCGAAGGTAGCACCGGGGCAGCGTCGAATCCCGCCACCAAAAGGTAGCCAGACCGACGTGCCGGCGGGCTTGTCGAGGGCGGTGGTTTCGTGCCCGGCCAGCAGCAGCGCGTGTGCCTGGCTGCCTGTGTCCGAGGCAGCAGCGGGAAGTGCTCACGCACCGGCCAGTGCGCGACGTCCTCGGCGGTGATATCGACCATTGGGCGCTCTACTTGCGTACCGAGTCGCCATGGAACGCGGGCAGCATCATCCCCGACTGCGCCGGTGCGTCTCGTCGTCCACCACGTGAACTGAACTCGCTTGGCAGGATCATACATACGTTTGTCTAGATGCGGTAGGGTTCCGGTCATGGGACACCGGGAGGCGCTGCTCGACGGCGCTCGGCGCTGCCTGCTGGAGCGGGGCTACGCGCGCACCACGGCACGGGACCTGGTGGCAGCGTCGGGCACCAACCTCGCCTCGATCGGCTACC
>JBOHFU010001072.1:0-1368 GCA_050699675.1 Pseudonocardiaceae bacterium | reverse complement strand
GCCGCAGTGGCCATCCCCTGCCGCGCGCCAGAGATCCCGGCGAGCAGGGCCAGCACCAGCACCAGCACATCCACCCAGTTCACCGGATCACCTCGGTCCGCTCGGCCAACCGCCACGCGACGTCCACGTCGTACTCGGCCGCCGGTGCCCAGGGTCGCTCCCACCCGCCCATCGCCAGCACCGCGGCCAGCAACCCACCGGTGAACCCCCAGACGAGCATCCCAGGGAGGAGGAAGGCGGGGTGCGGGTACCCACTGGGCCCGCGCACGATCAGCCGGTTCACCGGGTCCGCGAGCACCCGCAGCAGTACCCGGGCAACCGCAGCGGTCTCCCGGCGATCCACCGGGGTAACCGGTCCGGGCCGCTCCCAGTGACCTACCACCGGCGTGACGACGAAATCCGACGGCGGCACGTACAGCTGCGGCAGCACCGCAACTGGCCGCACGTCTTCGGGGCGAACCCCGACCTCTTCGGTGGCCTCCCGCAGCGCCGTCGCAACCGGACCGTCATCGGCGTCGTCCACCGCCCCACCGGGGAAGCAGACCTGACCGGCGTGCGACGACAGCTGGTCGGCACGCAACGCAAGCAGCACATCCGGCTCGCCGGTGTGCGAGTCCTCGGCGAAAAGCACGAGCACTGCCGCCGCGCGAGCGCCCTGCGGTGGTGCCTCCGGTGGGGCGGGCATCGGCCCGAGACCGCCAGGGCCAAGCTCCGCGGTGCGGTGTACCAGGAGGGCGAGCCACTCCGGCACCGAAGCGGAGTCGACGAGCGGGCCCGGGCGGCTCATCCCACTGTGCCTGGGCTGCCAGGGCCTGGGCTGCCAGGGCCTGGGCTGCCAGGGCCGAGGTAACGCTGCACCACCGCGCGCACCTGCTCCGGGCTGCGCAGCACCTCAGGCGGGTTGACCTGGCTGACCCGGCCATCGGCGAACACCACGAAGCTCAGCGGCAGCACCGCGGGGGCGCCCAGTGCCGCGCGCAGCCTGCCATCGGGATCACTGACCGACGGGTAATGCACGTTCAGTGCGGCGAGCATGTCCAGCGCCCCTTCGGGCAGCCGCTGCACTTCCACCCCGAGTACCGGCACCGCATCGGTCTCGGCGGCGTAGGCGGCCAGCGCGGGCAGCTCCTGGGCACATGGCTGGCACAGCGGCCCCCACAGATTGAGCAATGCGGCCCGCCCGGCCAGCGCGGCGCCAAGGTCGACCGTCCCCGGTTGCCCGAGACACGGCAACACGACCCCGGACAGCACCCCCCGGACTGGCGCCGCACCGGGGGATGCGGCCGGGCAGGGCTGCAGAGCCGCCCGGGACCGGAGCTCGTCGAGGCCGGGAGGCTGGCCGGCGAGCTGCGCGGCACCGGTGGAAGT
>JBOHFU010001071.1:0-1368 GCA_050699675.1 Pseudonocardiaceae bacterium | reverse complement strand
ATGCGACGCGGCCTATCCGTGCAGGTCCAGTGGCTCCGCGACTCGCTGGACGCCTTCTCTCCCCGTCGAGCTACCTGAAGGCGCACATCGCATTTGGCGGTTGCGGAGCTCCACATCATCAGATTGTGGCACACGGATCTTGCCATGATGGGGGACATTCCATTTTGGAGTCACAATGAAAGTCAACGAGGCTGCGACGATAACCGGTCGGACGTATGCGATCGGGCGGCCAACTTCAGACGGCGTGGCTGCGGCGGAGCCCGTGCTGGTCGCGGTGTGGTGCCGCTCGGTGGGGACCTCGTGGACGCTGGAGCTTCACGAGCTCGGCCGTGGCATGGCACCCGGGAAGACTGTGGGCTGGATCAGCTCAGGCGTTCCCATCTCTCATCCGGAGCCGGAGGCGCTAGTCCGCGATCTGCTCGCCGAACGCGGGCTGCAGCTGTTCCGCGATCCGTCCGCCGGCCCTGACAGTCGAAGTCGGCACGGTATTGGCTACGTGTGCAGGGACGCTGAGCTGATCAACCTGGCGCACGCGGTGCGGGACCAAGCTGGCGAGGCTGGGGTGCACCCTGTGATGGTGGCCGCGCAGTGGGTCGCAGCCGGGTTCTCCGCCGACGCCGCCGCGGGTTGGATATGCGTGGGAGTCGGTTCGCCACAGGAGGCGCAGCAGACGGTGTGATCCACGGTTCACGGATGAAGTGCAGCACTTTCTATCGAGTGCTACACTTTAGCTGTGCCTACCACACGACGCCGCCACATGATCACTGAGTCCGAGCAAGTCGCTCAAGCGCTGGACGACGCCGCGAAGCGCTGGCCCGCCGACCGGGGTAACCGATCCAAGCTACTGCTGCGCTTGCTGGCGGAGGGGCATCGGGCGGTGCTCGATCGGCGCGCCCATGAGGTGGCCACCCAGCGCGACGCGGTGGTCCGGACCAGTGGTGCGCTGACGGGCGTCTTCGGCGAAAACTACCTGGCCGTACTGCGGGAGGACTGGCCCGCGTGATTGTGCTGGATGCCAGTGTGCTCATCGCACACTTTGACGCCACCGACTCCCACCACGACCGCGCCGGAGAGCTGTTGCTGCTGGCCGTTGACCAGGACCGGTCCCTGGGCGCTAGCCCGATCACCCTGGCCGAGGTGCTGGTTGGCCCGGCTCGTGCCGGCCGGACAGACCAAGCCACCGCCGTGCTGGACCAGCTACGGGTGTGCCCGGTGCCCCTGCCGCTGGACGCACCGTTGCGCCTAGCCACACTCCGGGCCGCGACCACTCTGAAGATGCCGGACTGCTGTGTTCTGCTGGCAGCCAGTCAGGTCGCTGATGCGATAGCCACTTTCGACGACCGTCTCGCCGACGCGGCACGCAACCAC
>JBOHFU010001070.1:0-1369 GCA_050699675.1 Pseudonocardiaceae bacterium | reverse complement strand
ACGGTCCGCACCGCATCGGTGTGGCCGGTGAGGGGTTGGCCGAGCTGCCGGGGCTGGTTACGGTCGGTCAGATCCCACAGCCTGACGGTCTGGTCTGTGCTGGCGGTGGCCAGGGTGTGCCCGTCGGGGGCGAACGCCACCCCACCTACCGCTCTGATGTGGCCGGTGAGGGGTTGGCCGAGCTGCCGGGGCTGGTTACGGTCGGTCAGATCCCACAGCCTGACGGTCTGGTCTGTGCTGGCGGTGGCCAGGGTGCGCCCGTCTGGGGCAAACGCCACTCCGTTCACCACGTCGGTGTGGGCGGTCAGGGGTGGACCGAGCTGGTGGGGCCGGTCTCGGTCGCTGACGTCCCACACTCTGACGGTCATGTCGGCGCTGGTGGTGGCCAGAGTGCGCCCGTCCGGGGCAAATGCCACCTCGTACACCGCGCCGGTATGGCCGCGAAGAGTCTTGAATCGCGAGGTGGAAGTGAGGGTCTGCTGGAGACTCGCTTGGGTTTGCGTACCGGTGTCGAACTGGCTGGCTGCGACGCCGAATTGAAGGGCACCGCGGGGATCGCGTTCGCGGATCCGGTCGGCCTGGGCCACCATGCCCCGGGCGATCGCGGTGTCTTGGGCGCTGCGGGCCCGTTGCTGTTGCCAGACTGCGAAGCCTGCGGCGATCAGCGCGAGGACCAGCAGGGTCGAGAGCACGGTGATGGTGCGGGTGCGGTGACGCCGTTCGCGTTCCTTGGTGGCGTGGACGCGCTGGCTGGCTGCGTCGAGGAACGCCAGGGCCTCATTGTCGAGTTCCACGATAGGCGTCGCAGCGGGGTTGCGGCTGCTGCTGTCACCGGCTATTTCTAAAGTGGTCAGGGCGGTGGTGAGCCGCTTATCGTCCCAGAGGTAGTGCTCGAGCCCGCCCGCGCTATTCCAGTCTGTGGCCGCTTGCTCGACTGTCCGGGCGGCGCGTAGAGCGATGGTGATGTCGGCGGTGGCGGTGTCCAGGGGGCGCCACTCGGTGAGCAGGGCCTCATGGGCCACGGTGAGCCACATGTGGTCGTCGTCGGTGTCGCTGAGCAGCAGGCGGCCGTCGATGAAGACCTGCAGCGCGACGCGCACCGGATCAGCGAGGCTGGTGAGTTTGATCCGGCGCCGACCGCGTCGGCCGGTCTCATCAACGGTGACCAGGCGAGTCAGTCCAGCCAGCACCTCGCGTTCGGTCAGACCGCTGGCCTGTACCGCCTCGGTGAGCGCGGCGTCGGCATGCTGCGTCAGCGCGCCGCGGACACCGCCGAGGTTGTCGTAGCGGACCCGGGTCAAGGTGCCGCCGGCGGGCAGATCGGTTGCCAGCTGACGCAGGGTGAAGGCGAGTAGCGGCAGGGCCTCTC
>JBOHFU010001069.1:0-1371 GCA_050699675.1 Pseudonocardiaceae bacterium | reverse complement strand
CCAGCGCGGAGATCTTCGGCCTTTTGACCCTTGACGCACTTCATGCGGGTGAGCTGCTGCCGCAGCACGAAAAGGAAATGCTACTGCTCGCCCAGCTGCTCGGGATAGCTCTCGCTGGTGGTGACAGAGACCGCAGCCGCACGAACAGTACAGCAGCGGCCGGAGGACAGCGCCCGGACAGACTGGATCACTCAGTAACAAGACATGGTAAAAGCACCGCGTGATTGTGATCCGTTCCGCTGGCGTTCGATTCTGCGATCAGGGCGCGGTAGGTACCCAGTTGCCGTGGAAGCCGTTCGGGACGCGGTCGGGCAGGTGGATCTCGGCGATCGTCTCGAGGCTGGCGGCGTCGAGGATAACCAGGTCGCTGCGGTCGGTGCCAGCGTCGTAGACGAACCCCATGAGCACCCCGTCACCCTCGGGGGCCTGCGCTGCATGGGGGACGAAGACGAACTCGCCGACCCGTTTGTGGGTGCCCAGCCGCCGAGCGGTGGTCCGGCCGTGGCGCAGGTCGTGCATGAGCACCGAATCGCCAGCGCTGCACCCGGTGCCGGACGTCTGCATGGCATACCCGTAGCGGTAAGGCCGGCCGACGAGCCGGTCGTCGATGCGTGGGAATTCCTGCGGGTGGTCGTCGAGGCGGGTCTCGCGGACCTTGCCGTCGGCGAGTTCAACGGTCCAGCGGTCCAGGGTGGCCGGGCCCTCGTTGGGTCCGTGGAAGTCCGTGGCGAACATCTGCGAGTACCGCACGACGTCCAGCACGATCGCGTCGCCCTCGTCGTAGGCGTTGAGCGGGTGGAAGACGTAGCAGGGCTCGACGTCGAACCAGCGAACGTCCTGGGCGCCGCCGGTACGCGGCATGACGCCGACACGGGCCGGATAGCCGGGATCCCACTTATAGGGCAGGTTCGCGTTTCCCTGCATCCCCTTCCCGGCTATCGCCAGGATCGGGTCGGGTACCCGGACCCGGCCGATGAGCGCGGAAAGCACCAACCTGGCCAGTGCGCGCAGGGCTGGCGGCACGGAGACGGCGGCGCCCTGCCGGGGATCGAAGGTGACCGGGAGGTCGTAGAACACGACATGGTTTTCGGTCAGCGAGAAGTCGTGCATCATCGGGCTGCCGGTGACCTCGACGTCCACGGTGCGCCGGGCGCGCCCGTCGACGCCGATGACCGAGTACTGCACCCGGTTGCCTCGGCCGAATGAATAGGAGACCGCGTGCAGCTCGCCGGTGTGCGGATCGCGCTTCGGGTGCGCGGTGTAGCCGCCGTGCACGGTGCCGTCGAAGTCGCAGGGGCCGACGGTGTCCAGGTCGTCGGTGAGCTCGTAGTTGGTGATCCCGCCTTCTACCAACGCAAGGGTTCGGCCGGC
>JBOHFU010001068.1:0-1374 GCA_050699675.1 Pseudonocardiaceae bacterium | reverse complement strand
GCGTGAGCGTGGGGGCGGTGCTCACCGACAACGGCCCCGAATACATCGCCCGGGATGGGCATCTCCCCGCCGGGCGGACGGGTGGTTATGACGCTTGACGGTACTGCTGTTCCCACTCGAGGGGTGGGACGTCGTTGAGGGTGCTGTGCAGGCGCTTTGTGTTGTACCAGTTGATCCACCGGAAGATCGCCCGGCGGGCCTCGGCCCGGGTCGCGAAGATCCGGCCCTGGAGACATTCGCGCTTGAGGCTCTCCCAGAACGATTCGGCGACGGCGTTGTCCCAGCACACCCCGGTCTGGCCTGCCGACGGGCGCATCTTGCGGTCCTGGCAGAAGTCGACGTAGTCGTTCGACGTGTACTGCGAACCGCGGTCGGCGTGAGCGATCACTCCAGCCACCGCGTCGTCGCCTCTGGCGGCGACGGCCATGCCCAGCGCGTCGAGGACGAGCTCGGTACGCATGTGGCCGGCCATCGAGTAGCCCAACAGACGGCGGGATCCCAGGTCGAGCACCGACGCCAAGTACAGCCAGCCCTCCCGGGTCGGGATGTAGGTGATGTCCTGGCACCACGCCGCATCGGGGCGGCCGGGGGCGAAGTCCCGGCCGACGAGGTCGGGGATGTGGTAGCCGTCGGTGCCGGGGAAGGTGGTGCGGCACTTGCGGCGCCGGAACCGGCCGGCCATGCCGTGCAGGCGCATCAGACGCCGCACCCGCTTCTTGTTCACGATCAGGCCGGCGTGGCGCAGCGCCTTGAACATGCGCGGCACCCCGTAGTTGCCGTCAGCCTCGTCGAACAGGGCACGCATCAGGGCCACGAGCTCGGCCTCGGCGAGCTGGCGTTCGGTCGGCCCGGCCTCCTCGCGTTCGCGCCAGTCGTAGTAGCCCGAGGTGGACACGCCGGCGGCTTCGCACGCTGCGGTCACCGGGAACCCGGCCGCCTTCTGGTCATCGACACACACGTAGCGGGTCATGGTGTCGACGTCTCCTTGATCCAGAAGGCCAGAGATCGTTTGAGCAGATCTCGTTCCATCCGCAGCTGCGCGTTCTCGGCCCGCAACTCGGCCAGGTCGGCTCGCTCGTCGACGGTGAGCCCGTCGCGTTCGCCGCGCTCGACGCGTTCGTGGCTGACCCAGTTCCCCAGCGTGCCCGGGTTCACGCCGGTCGCACGAGCGACATCGGCGATCGAACGGGACTCATCGAGCACCATCGCGACCGCGTCTCTGCGGAACTCGGGCGGAAACTTCGAGGGCCGCCCGCCCCTTGACTTGCCCTTGCTGGACATGGACTTCCTCCTATACGAGGTGTCCGTCCAACGGGGGGATGCTCACAGCAGGGAGCCGGCGGTCTCGTAGCCGACCCCGTGGCGGGCCAGCAG
>JBOHFU010001067.1:0-1376 GCA_050699675.1 Pseudonocardiaceae bacterium | reverse complement strand
GCGGCGGCGACACGGTGACCGACGCGGTCGGCGTGCTCAGCTACACCTGGGCCGGCAACGCGGCCAGCCCCAACGCCTACCGGCTGCGGCCGGTCGGTGCGCTGGGCGGGACCGCCGTGTTCAATCCGGCCAACCCGCGGCCGGACGCACCGCCCGCGGTGGGCACCGGCGGGATCACGGTGGCCAACGCCAACCTGCTCAACTTCTTCAACACCTTCACCGGCTGCACCTTCGGGCTGGGCGGTGCACCGGCCGACTGTCGCGGTGCCGAGAACGAAGGTGAGTACCAGCGCCAGCTGACCAAGGAGGTCGAGTCCCTTTCGTTCCTGGGCGCTGATGTGATCGGCTTCCAGGAGATGGAGAACGACGGGTACGGGCCCGGCAGCGCGGTGCAGGCCTTCGTCGACGCGCTGAACGCCAAGGACGGCCCGGGCGCCTGGGCGTTCGTCAATCCGGACGTCGCCACCGACGTGATCAACGTCGCGGGAACCGACGCGATCAAGAGCGGGCTGCTCTACCGGACGGCGGCCGTCACGCCGGTGGCCGGGGCCACCTTCGTCGACCAGGCCGGCGACCAGTTCGAACGGCGGCCGGTGGCGCAGACCTTCAATACCCCCGGTGGGGGCCGCGTCACCGTGGTGGCCAACCACTTCAAGTCCAAGGGTTCCTGCCCGGCCTCGGGTTCCGACGCCGACCAGGGGGACGGCCAGGGCTGCTTCAATGCCCGGCGCACCGCGCAGGCCACCGAATTGGCTCGCTGGCTGCGCGACGAGGTGGTGCCCGCGGCCGGTGACCCGGACGTGCTGATCGTCGGTGACCTGAACTCCTACGCCGGCGAGGACCCGATCGCCGTTCTGGAGGGCGCCGGCTACACCAACCTGATCAGGGCCTTCGGCGGCGACGATGCCTACTCCTTCGTCTTCGACGGGCAGTGGGGCTACCTGGACTACGCGATGGCGTCGGCGTCACTGCGCGACCAGGTCACCGGCACCGGAGAGGCGCACCACAACGCCGACGAGCCGACCGCGCTCGACTACAACACCAACTTCAAGACGACCGGCCAGATCGCCTCGCTGTACGCACCGGACCGGTTCCGGACCAGCGACCACGACCCGGTCCTCGTCGGGCTCAACCTCGGCGCGGTCAACGATGCCCGGCGCTCGACCCCATCCCCGCCCAGAGCGTGCGCTTAGCAGCTCACATGGGTGGTCTCATCGGCCGCTCAGGACCCGGTGCCCTACAGCGGTGGCCAGCTCGTGCACACCGGCGACGCGGGGGTATTGCCTGGTCAGGTCTGTGACGATCTTGCGGATGGCGGGGCGGTCGCGGACCTCGGCTGGGGCCTGGCGGTGCGCGGCCAGCAACGCGCGGGCGGT
>JBOHFU010001066.1:0-1376 GCA_050699675.1 Pseudonocardiaceae bacterium | reverse complement strand
TCGGGATCGCCCGGGCACTGGCGCTGGATCCCAAGGTGCTCGTGCTCGACGAGCCGGTCTCCGCGCTGGACGTCTCGATCCAGGCAGGAGTGATCAACCTGCTCGAGGAGCTGCAGGCCCGGCTGGGCCTGGCCATGCTCTTCGTCGCGCACGATCTCGCGGTGGTGCGGCACATCGCTGACCGGGTCGCGGTGATGTACCTGGGCAAGATCATTGAGATCGGACCCGTTGACGCGGTGTACAACGCGCCGCAGCATCCGTATACCCAGGCGCTGCTCTCAGCGATACCGATCCCCGACCCGGCCAAGGAGCGCGCCCGGGAACGGATCCTGCTGACCGGCGATCTGCCCAGCCCGGCCGACGTGCCGTCGGGGTGCCGGTTTCGCACCCGCTGCTTGCGCTACGCCGCGCTGACCCCCGAGCTGCAGTCGCGCTGCGAGCAGGAGGAACCTGCCCGGGAGCAACGGGGCGAAGCCGAGCATGAGGCGGCCTGCCATTACGCGGCAGCGCACGCGGTGCTGTGACTGCGCTGGGGACAATGTGCAGGGGACAATCGCCGAAGGGGATGCGGATGAGACAACGGCTACTGGGGGTGTTGGCCGCGGCGCTGACGCTGGTGCTGGTGAGCTGCGGTGGGGGCGCGGGCGGTACAGGTGGACCCACTCCGCAGGTCGGTGCCATCGACATCGGAGCGGCGCCCGCCGACACGTTGCGTGACGGCGGCACTTTCCGGTGGACCATCGATTTCATGCCACCCCAGTTCAACTACAATCAGGTCGACGGGCCGGAGAGTAACAACCACGATGTGCTCGGCGCCCTCGTCCCGTTCACCTACCTTGCCCAACCCGACGGCACCGTGAAGATCAACGAGGACTATTTCACGTCGGCCACGCTGACCAGCACGAACCCGCAGGTGGTGACCTATACCTTGCGCGATGAGGCCACCTGGAGCGACGGCACACCGATGACCTGGCAGGATTTCCGCGCCCAGTGGCAGGCCCTCAACGGCAGCAACGATGCCTTTCTGATCGCGTCCAACACGGGCTACAAAGACATCGCGTCGGTCGAACGGGGGACGTCGGACAAGCAGGCAGTAGTGACCTTCGCGACTCCCTTTACCGACTGGCAGACCATCTTTGACCCGCTGTACCCGGCCTCCACCAATACGGACCCGGCGTTGTTCAACACCGGCTGGACCCAGGAGTTACCCATCACCGCGGGCCCGTTCAAGGTGGCGCAGATCGATCGAACCGCCAACACCATCACAGTGGTGCGCGATGAGAAGTGGTGGGGACGCAAACCCCGGTTGGACCGGATCATCTTCCGCAGCATCCCCAGGGAGGCGCAGTTCGACGCGCTGGCCAACAACGAGACCG
>JBOHFU010001065.1:0-1376 GCA_050699675.1 Pseudonocardiaceae bacterium | reverse complement strand
GCCGAAGATGGCCCCCGTGGAGCGTTGTCCGCGCAGCTCAGTGATGGCCGCGTCGAGATCTCGCAGGGCCGCAGTGTCCAGTGGTGTGCACTGCCAGCGCCCGTCCTCGCGAACCACAGCGACGGCGAAGCCGGTAACCGCCATGACACCAGTATGCGCTGCCCGAGACTGCACGGAAGCACAATACGTGTCCGAACCTCCGATCCCCAGATGAGGTGCGAGGATTAGGTGCTGTGAGCACGACTGCACCCCGTCACCGACAGCGCGCCAGCAGCCGTTCCGGACCGTGTTCGACCAATGTGAGCACGAACAGCCTGGTGTGCGCGGCCAGAACACTGCAGCCGCACACGGTCGCACTGCGCCGCGCCCTGCATCGGCACCCGGAGCAGGGCCTGCACCTGCCCGGGACCCAATCCGCCGTGCTGGCGGCGTTGGCCGACCTGCCCGTACAGGTGCGGGCCGGGCACGGCGCCAGCTCCGTGATCGGGGTGATCGAGGGCGGGCGGCCGGGGCCGACGGTCCTGCTGCGGGCAGACATGGACGCGCTGCCGGTCGCCGAGCAGTCGGGCGTGCCGTTCAGCTCGGAGCTGGCGGGCTCGATGCACGCCTGCGGGCACGACACCCACGTCGCGATGCTGGCCTCGGCCGCACGGCTGCTCGCCGAGCAGCGCGACGAGCTGGCCGGGCGGGTGCTGCTGATGTTCCAGCCCGGGGAGGAGGGCTTCCACGGCGCGCGGCAGATGCTCGACGAGGGCCTGCTGGACATCGCCGGAATGCCGGAACGCGCGCTGGCCGTGCACATCACCTCCACCCTGGACCGCGGCGTGGTGCAGACCAGACCCGGCGCCATCATGGCGTCGTCGGATGTGCTGCGGGTGACCGTCACCGGTCGAGGGGGGCACGCCTCGGCGCCGCAGAACGCGCTGGACCCGGTACCCGCGGCAGCCGCCATGGTCGGCGCACTCCAGACGATGGTCACCCGGACGCTCAACGTCTTCGACCCAGCGGTGATCACCGTCACCCGGATCTGCGCGGGCACCACCTCCAACATCATCCCCGAGACCGCGGAGCTGGAAGGCACGATCCGCGCGCTGTCCGAGCACACCCGCACCACGGTGCACCGGGAGGTGCGTCGGGTCTGCGAGCACGTCGCGGCAGCGCATGGCTGCGCCGCCAGCGTGCAGATCGAGCACGGCTACCCGGTCACCGTCAACGACAGCGAGGTGAGCCCGCAGGTGCTCGACATGGCCCGCCGGGTGCTGGGCGAACACCACGCCGAGACCATGCCGGACCCGATGATGGGCGCCGAGGACTTCTCCTACGTGCTGGCGAAGGTGCCCGGCGCGATGGCGTTCCTCGGCGCCTGCCCGGCAGGC
>JBOHFU010001064.1:0-1377 GCA_050699675.1 Pseudonocardiaceae bacterium | reverse complement strand
CGGGAGAGAGCATGAGCGGCACCGCGCTCGAGCAGCGCGTCACGCGGGCGGCCGAAGCGGCCCTCGCGGAGCAGCAGTACGTCAGCGCGATCGACGTGCTCCTGGGCCTGGGCTGGTTGGCGCCGTCACACCTCGACGAATGGCGGCAGGGCCGGGTCCAGTGCCTGGAACAGTTGGTGCAGGCCGGCCTGCCCAAGCTGTCGAATGCCATGCAACTGTTCCGTCACTGGGCGCAGGAGCGCGGCCTGGTGCCGAGCGAGACCAGCTACGTCGCCCGGACTCGCGACCGCAGGTCGCTGCGCTTCAGCGTCAGCGGAGCGACCGAGATCGAGCGTGCGTACCGCACGCACTGGGTCTCCCCCGAGCTGTCCGCCGCCAAGCGCGAACGACTCGCCGAGCGCCAGAGCCGCCCGCCGGACCTCGTCGTCATCTCACCGCTGAAGGACTGGACGTGCACGACCTGCTCCGGAACCGGGGATCTGTTGATCATGCAGGACGCCGGCCCGGTGTGCCTGCGTTGCGCGGGCCTGGACCACCTGGTTTTCCTGCCCTCGGGCGACGCCGGGTTCACCCGTCGCGCCCACCGGGCCAGCGAGCTGTCCGCCGTCGTGGTCCGCTTCAGCCGCAGCCGCAAGCGCTACGAACGGCAAGGGCTGCTCGTCGAGGACGCCGCGCTGACCCAGGCGCGGGGGGCCGCCACCAAACCGATTGAGAGTTCGAGGTCGCGCACACCCACTCGATGAACGTGAGCCTCCGCTGTCGGTGTCAGGTGGTACCTCGATACCTCCGACGAGAGAGGTGGGCAATGAAGGTGCTGGTGGCGACGTCTCGGACGCAAGTGCCCTGGGACAACGACTACAACTGGGGCATCGAGGGCGCGGAGTCCTTCGGGGACACCCTGCGTACCGTGTCCGGCATGGTCGACGAGCTGCGAGTGGGATGGCGGGGAACCTCCAGATCCGGGCCTGCCGATCGTTCGTCAGGCTACTGAACCCCGTCCCGCCGGCGGAGCTCGTGCTCGTCGCCCCCGAGGGCCGCCGTGACCATGGCGTCATACTGAGCGAAGAACTCGAGGGACGAACGACGTGGCGTGATCCTGACGATGCCTCCGAACTCGACGTCCTACCTGAGCAACGGATGAGGACGCGTCCGTATGGCTTATGACGTCTTCGTGAGCCACTCTTCGGCGGATCGTGTTCTGGCCGACGCCATCGTCCACGAACTTGAGACGGAAGGGATCGACTGCTGGATCGCACCTCGGAACATCCTGCCCGGGGCCAACTATGGCGAGGCGATCGTCGCCGCCATCCAGGATGTTGAGGTGATGGTGGTCGTCGTCTCCGGCGATGCCAACCGGTCCGGTCATGTGCCGCGAGA
>JBOHFU010001062.1:0-1383 GCA_050699675.1 Pseudonocardiaceae bacterium | reverse complement strand
GGTCGCGTTGGCCCAGGCGCTGTGCGAGGAGGTGGGCCTGGACTGGGCCGACGATGCCACCCGGCGGATCGCACAGCGAGCAGTGCTCCGCGCTCAGGAGCGCCAGATCGAGGAGGCGGCGCGAAACTGACGATGCTCGTGCGGACCGTGGCCGCCCGCTGCTGTCCATGTCCCGTCGGTGAGGTGTGGACGGTGGTATGCGCGGGCTGGCCTCCGCCCCGCCGGCCGCGCCCCCGCCGGTTAGCGGATCCGGCCGCTTGCACCTGGTCGACGCATCGATCGCGGCCAGCAGCCTCCGCATCGACGCGGCCACCTCGGCCACCGTGCGGTCGTCAACGCTGCCACCCTCGCCCATTGGCGCGATGGTCCTCCGTGAGCGGGCCGCCTGGCCAGGCGCCTCATTCCCCTACGGTCAGGGCGCCGGGGGCGGGGCCACCGTGCGTTACCGAGCGTTAGGCGCTCAGTGACCGTGAGTGCACCGCCGGGTCCCAAGCTTTCAACCCACAGCTGCCGGTAGTTGCGCCCATTGGCCAGCAGTCGAGCTTAACCGTCACTGCCGGTGTGTTATCAGTAAGGATGGTGATCAAGAACTCATCGCCGGATTCGAGGTCCCCCAACTCGTTGACCCAGTCGAAGTCCCTATCGTCGTGGATCCTGATGCCGACGACGTGCTCACCGGTCCCGACCATCTCAGCTCTGGTCAAGCTTCGCATCCCGATGTACATCAACGAAAGCTTGATCAAGCTTCCTCTATGCTCGGTACCCGGCCGGACGACAAACCACGGCCGCTCGCCCGCCGCCATCAAGTCGCCCACCGAGCTCTGGTCAGTCCGCCGGCTGCTGGGTGACGCTCACCGGCTGCCCGAAGCCCTTGCTCTCGGCCACCAGCCGACAAACCTCCCCACCGGCGGCCCGCAGATCCAAGGTGACCGTCAAACGGGGGTCGCCGTGCCATCAGTGCGGACACTGAGCACAACATTGCCACCGAGAGCGACGCCTCCCATGTTCGCGACCTTGCCGTCAAACATCCCGCCCCAATCACCGACATCCTTGACGTGGCCGCCGGAGACCGTGACCTTCAGGTCGGCCAGCGGCTCCGAGCCGGTGTACCGCAACGGGACGGTGAGACTGGCAGGACCACGTTGGGCGCGCATGAGCGTGAATTCCACAGAAAGGCTCCTTCGGGCAGCCGCTCAGCCGCCGCGGGAGATCCACCCCCCACCCCAGCCCGGGAAGCAGCGCTATCACGGCGACCTCAGGTAGCAGCGTGCCACCGGGTGGCTACAGTCGGCAGCCGCCAAGACGGTTGCGCACCGTTAGCACGGGACCACGGTCTGGCCGTCAGCTCGCCTCCCCGTCCCGACTCGCCGGTCTAGCTGAGCT
>JBOHFU010001061.1:0-1383 GCA_050699675.1 Pseudonocardiaceae bacterium | reverse complement strand
TGGCTCTACCGGATCGCCACCAACGTGTGCCTCGACATGCTGCGGGGCCGCGAACGCCGGGCCCGGCCAATGGATCTCGGTCCGTCCTCGACGGCGGAGGCGTCCCTAGGCCCGATGCTTCCCGAAAACGCCTGGGTGCAGCCCGTCCCCGATGCCCGCGTCCTATCCGGTAATGGCGACCCGGCCGAGCTGGCGGTGACGAGGGAGACCATCCGCTTGGCGTTCGTCACCGCGCTGCAGCTCCTGCCCGCTCGGCAGCGCGCGGTGCTGATCCTGCGCGAGGTGCTGCGTTGGCAAGCGACCGAGGTGGCCGAGCTGCTGGAGACCAGTGTGGCGTCGGTCAACAGCGCGCTGCAGCGAGCACGGGCTACCCTCGCGGCCCGCGACGTCAGTGACGCCGGAACCTCCCACCCGCATGCGGTGGACGCCAACCAGCAAGCGTTGCTTGCCCGCTACGTGGACGCCTTCGAGCGCTACGACATCACCTCGCTCGTCTCACTCCTGCATGACGATGCCGTCATGTCGATGCCGCCCTACGACTTCTGGCTGCGCGGGCCGGTGCAGATGGGCCGGTGGTTTCTCGGCCAGGGCTGCGGGTGCCGTGGTTCGCGGCTGGTGCCGACGGCAGCCAACGGCTGCGCCGCGTTCGGCTCGTACCGCCCGGACGCCGACGGTGGCCATCGGCCGTTCGCGCTGCAGGTCATCGAGATCTCAGGGGACCGGATCGTCGGGCATCACAACTTCCTCGACACCGGGCTGTTCGCCGCCTTCGGCCTCCCCGCCCACCTCCCGGCATAGGCCGGCGCTACCGCTCACGACCTCACCCAGGCCAACCAGGTCGAGCAGCCCCAACAGCTCGACGCAGGCACCACGCAGCCGGATCGAGCAGTCCAGACGCCTGGCTGCGAGCTGCAACCGCGCCAGCTCATCCACCACGGCGAGGTCAGGACAGTCCCATCCCGCCAACGGCCAGCTCGCCACCTCGCCGTCCCCGCGGACGAGCACTACCCTCGCGCCGGTGTCTGTCCGCCGCACACTCCTACGACGACGGGGGGCAGCAGAACTCATCGACTGGAAGTCTTGACAAAAATAGTTGTCAAGGGTGACAGTGGCTGACATGCACGACGTTGAGGTGATCGAGGACCCTGCCGCCGCAGCGGTGGCGCTGGACCCGATGCGGGCCCGGCTGCTGGCCGAGCTCGCGGAGCCCGGCTCAGCAGGGGCCCTCGCGCTGCGAATCGGGATCACTCGCCAGAAGCTCAACTACCACCTCAGGACGCTCGAGGCGCACGGCCTGCTCGAGCTGACCGAGGAGCGCAAGCGGGGCGGCATCACCGAACGCGTCATGCAAGCCACCGCCGCCAGCTACGTCGTCTCGCCCGC
>JBOHFU010001060.1:0-1384 GCA_050699675.1 Pseudonocardiaceae bacterium | reverse complement strand
GGCTGGCCACGTCCCACAACCGCGCGGTCTTATCGCCGCTGGCGGTGGCCATCAGTTTGCTGTCGGGGCTGAACGCCACGTTCCACACTGTGCCGTTGTGGCCGGTGAGGGGTTGGCCGAGGGTCTGGCGGCTGGCCACGCGCCACAACCGCACGGTCTGATCGTTGCTGGTGGTGGCCAGCAGCCTGCCGTCGGGGCTGAACGCCACGCCATTGACGTAGTCGGTGTGGCCGGTGAGGGGTGGGCCGAGGGGTTGGTGGCTGGCGACGTCCCATAACCGCACGGTGCGATCGAGGCTGGCGGTGGCCAGCAGCCTGCCATCAGGGCTGAACGCAACGTTATTGACCGTGTACGTGTGCCCGATGAGGGGTTCGCCGAGCGGTCGGTGGCCGGCCACATCCCAGAGCCGGACGTTGTGATCGCTGCTGGTGGTGGCTAGCAGCCTGCCATTGGGACTGAACGCCACGTCATTGACCACGTCGGTGTGGCCGGTGAGGGGTTCGCCGAGCGGCTGGTGGCTGGCCACATCCCACAACCGCACGGTGCGGTCGGCGCTGGTGGTGGCCAGCAGTCTGCCGTCGGGGCTGAACGCAACGTTATAGACCGTGTCGGTGTGGCCGGTGAGGGGTTCGCCGAGCGGCTGGTGGCTGGCCACGTCCCACAACCGCACGGTGCGGTCGGCGCTGGTGGTGGCCAGCAGTGTGCCGTCGGGGCTGAACGCCACGTCAGTGGCCCCGTCGGTGTGGCCGGTGAGAGGTTCGCCGAGCGGTCGGTGGCTGGCCACATCCCAGAGCCGGACGTTGTGATCGCTGCTGGTGGTGGCCAGCACCCTGCCGTCTGGACTGAACGCCACGCCAGTGACCCTGCCGGTGTGGCCGGTGAGGGGATTGCCGAGCAGCTGGTGGCTGGCCACATCCCATAACCGCACGGTCTTATCGGTGCTGGTGGTGGCCAGCAGTTTGCCGTCGTGGCTGAATGCCACGCCGATGACCACATCTGTGTGGCCGGTCAACTGCTGGAAGGGGTGCACCGGCCGGGAGAGCATCGTTTGGATGCTGGCCCAGGCTTCCGAGGTGGGCGCGATGTGCAAGCTTTCCAGGCTGAGCAGTTGCGCAAGGTCGGATTGGCGGTCTGCCAGGCGTTCGGCTTGGGCGGCCAGGCTTCGCGACGTCGCCAGCTGGGCCTGCTGTTGCGCACGGTTGGTTTGGATTGCTGAGTACACG
This sequence comes from Pseudonocardiaceae bacterium, assembly GCA_050699675.1. Lineage (GTDB taxonomy): Bacteria > Actinomycetota > Actinomycetes > Mycobacteriales > Pseudonocardiaceae. The sequence goes on along the minus strand of JBOHFU010001060.1, from coordinate 161 downwards.
CCGAGGGCTACGGCGATGGTGAGCAGGATGGCTAGGAGGCGGACGCGGTTGCGGTCGCGGGTCAGGCGTTGGTGTTGGGTGTGGTCGCTGAGTTTGATGAACTCCGTGAGCTCGGTGGGTAGCTCGCCGGGGCGGGTGTCGAGCCAGGGGCGGGCCTGTTC
>JBOHFU010001059.1:0-1385 GCA_050699675.1 Pseudonocardiaceae bacterium | reverse complement strand
GGCCACGGCGCTGCATCCAGTACAGCACCACGGCAGCCGTCTCCTGCCGCTGAGCGTGGTCAGGATCGGTCATACCCCAACGCCTCTCGGTATCCGTGTCGGTTCGCCTGACCAGCCTAACGGGACAACCAGAGCCAACCCGGTACAACGCTAGACAGTTTGTACGGCCTCGATTACCGCCTGGCCCGTAGCTTGCACCTGGCCCCAGGGCCGGGCTGAGCGCTCCAACTGGTGCGTCCTTCACCAGGGATGCCCCGTTTCCGCCAGTCCGGCGCTCCCCGGTCCTGGGTGCCGCCCAAGCAAGGACACCACGCAGACGGGCTTAGAGCACGTGGAACACAAGGGCAACCATCCACATTATGGCACCGGCAACCAGCGTCACGGTGATGGTCAGGACCCACAGCAGTACGGCAGCAGGCGCAGCATCCGGACGGGTACGGCCGTGCCGCCCACGGTGCTCGTGGCCGACATGGGCGACGGATCTCTGTTCCTCGAAGGATGGCGGGATGGACCAAGCGAGTATCTGAGTCCGGCCGACGCTGTACCACTGAGGCGAGAGCTGGCAGGGGCCTTCGGGAGTACTGATCTCACACCGAGCGGTGATCAGGGTGACGCTCTGTGATTCGAGAGGACCGGGAGCTACTGGCCGAGCTGGCCCAGATCAATACTGCTATGGCGCCGCTGGCTATGCGCATCATGGACGACAGCGCGAGCACAGCCGAACAGACACACTACGCCCGGCGTCTGATTGCCGTCGGCGAACGGTTACAGCACCGAGCCAGCGAGGCGGTTGGAACGGTCATAGAGGGTGAGGTTCTTGCCAACGAAACCGCTGACCCTTCCGGCGCATACCGTAGAGCCTCATTGGGAACCGTGAGCGACGTTTGGGAAACACGGAATCGGCTACTTTTAGAGTATCTTGAGAAGCTAGCCGACCAGCTCCGAAGCAAAGAGTCAATAACGCCAGCGGCACTCGAAGAGCAGACGGTCCGTTTGCTTGCGGGCGTACTTATGCTGCTACGGCAGCACCGTGTCAACAAATGGGGCAAGTGCCAATACTTCGGGTGGACGAGGTGGGCATGGCGGCTCGGATATAAACGACGGCAGCAGTGCACCGTTTATCGTGCTTTTAGTTTTGCCCTGAATCAGCCCTTAGACGTCGTGTTGTGGCAGCTGGAAGATCACAAGACACGGTCGAGGCAATAAGGATTGGGGGTATCTGCTGCTCCCGCTACGGCAGCCAACTACGATGTAAATGACGCAAGCTTGCAGCATGCAATATGGCGGCCCACAACCCAGTGCTGAGCCGTCAGGTCATTTCTTCTCCGCTTTGGGCAACCGAGGTTCGATCATCTGCGCGATCCGCAGCGCCTCGGCACAGGCAT
>JBOHFU010001058.1:0-1387 GCA_050699675.1 Pseudonocardiaceae bacterium | reverse complement strand
CTTCGTCGAGGACCGCACTGCGGCCCAGCCGCTGCTCCAGGATCCGGGCCGGCGCCTTGCCCGGCCGGAATCCCGGGATCCGAACCTGCTGGGCGATCTTCTTGTAAGCGCGGTCGAAGTCAGGCTTTAACTCGTCGAAGGACACCTCAACATTGATCTTGACGCGCGTCGGGCTGAGGTGTTCGACGGTGCTCTTCACGGGTACTCCTAGGAAAGGCAGGAACGAGCCCGGCGCAGCGACGGCCGCCGAGCAGGAAGTGTAGGCCGAGTCTAGGCGAGCACCCCCGTCCGGCCGCTGCGGGCACCGCCGAGGCGCAGCCGGCGGACGCTCCCCGCGCGGCCAATTCCCCAGCAGCCGATTCGGGAGTGCCACAGTTCGGCGAGCGGTTCGACAGGGTCGCGACGTTGCCGGTGTTCTGCAACTCCTCTCCCGAACAGCACACGGTGGCCGAGATCGCCTCGGCCACGGAGGATGGCAGGCTCGTCGTCTACACCGACTCCCCCGCAGCGCGAATCGGGTTCGTCCACCTCGCCGATGTCGCCGCGCCGCGTCCCGACGGAGTGCTCCCGATGCCGGGCGAGCCCACGTCGATGAAGATCGTCGGCGACCTGGCGCTGGTCGCGGTGAACACGTCCACGTCGTTCACGGAACCGTCGGGGCGGCTGGTGGTCGTGGACGTGCGGACTCGCGCAATCGTCGCCGAGCGCGACCTGGGCGGTCAGTCCGACTCCGTCGACGTCTCCCCCAACGGCCGGTACGCCGCGGTGGTGATCGAGAACGAGCGCGACGAGGACGTCAACGACGGGGCGCTCCCGCAGCTGCCAGCCGGCTTCCTGGCCATCGTGGACCTCACCGGGCTCGCTGGCGTGGTCCCGGAGGACCCCGAGCCCGAGTTCGTGTCGATCAACAGCCGCAACCAGGTGGTTGTCACGCTGCAGGAGAACAACCACATCGTGGTTGTGGACCTGGCGAGCGGGAGGGTCGTCACCGACTTCACCGCGGGCAACGGCACCGCGTCCGGTGTGGACACCGTCGAGGACGGCACGATCCGCCTCGACGGCACCGTGACCGTGCCGCGCGAGCCCGACGGGGTGGCGTGGCTGGACGACCGCTACGTCGCCACGGCCGACGAAGGCGACCTGGTAGGCGGCAGTCGCACGTGGACGGTGTTCGACACCGATGACGGCTCGGTCGTGTACTCCTCGGGCGGCGAGCTCGACCAGCTCGCAGCCCGCTACGGCCAGTACCCCGAGGGCCGCGCCGAGAACAAGGGGGTGGAGCCCGAGGACATCGCCGTTGCCACCTACGGCTGGCAGCGCTACGTGTTCGTCGGGATGGAGCGGACCAACCTCGTCGCGGTATACCGGGTGACCGACCCGCGCCGCC
>JBOHFU010001057.1:0-1389 GCA_050699675.1 Pseudonocardiaceae bacterium | reverse complement strand
CTCGCGCTGATCACGGCCGACGGGGCTGCGTTGGACACGTTGACCAAGCTCGCCGACGAGGTCCGTGCCTCGGTGGTCGGCGCGGACGTCACCTACGTGGTGAACCGCAACATCAACTTCTCCAACGTCTGTTACGTGGGTTGCCGGTTCTGCGCCTTCGCCCAACGAGAACGCGACGCCGACGCATACCGGCTCTCGGTGGACGAGGTCGCCGATCGGGCCGAGGAGGCGTGGCGGGTCGGCGCGACCGAGGTGTGCATCCAGGGCGGAATCGATCCCAAGCTGCCGACCACGTACTACCCGGACCTGGTCCGGGCGATCAAGGCCCGGGTTCCCGGCATGCACGTGCATGCGTTCAGCCCGATGGAGATCATCAGCGTTGCGGCCAAGGCCGGTGTGAGCGTGACGGAGTGGCTCACCGAATTGAGGGACGCCGGGCTGGACACCATTCCCGGTACCGCGGCGGAAATCCTCGACGACGACGTGCGGTGGGTGCTCACCAAGGGAAAGCTGCCTGCGGCCACCTGGATCGAGGTGGTGAGCACCGCGCACCGGCTGGGTATCCGCTCATCCTCGACGATGATGTACGGCCACGTCGACCATCCCGGCCACTGGCTCGGACATCTGCGAACCCTGGCCAGGGTGCAGGACTGCACCGGTGGGTTCACCGAGTTCGTCGGGCTGCCCTTCGTGCACCGCAACGCACCGATCTACCTCGCTGGCGTCGCCCGTCCCGGCCCCACCATGCGGGACAACCTCGCGGTGCACGCCATGGCGCGGCTGGCCCTGCACGGCCGCATCGACAACATCCAGTGCTCCTGGGTGAAGCTCGGCGACCAGGGCACCGCCGCCGTCCTCAGGGGTGGTGCGAACGACCTCGGTGGCACGCTGATGGAGGAGACGATCAGCAGAATGGCCGGTTCCGAGCATGGTTGCGCACGAACCGTCGAGCAGTTGCAGGCCATAGCCGCCTTGGCGGGCCGGCCGACCCGGCAACGCAGCACCGACTACGGTCGGGTGAGCGTCCGGTAGGGGCCACCGTTGTGACCGTGAGCCCGGGTGTTGTTCGAACTCGTCAGCGCCAGAACAGGAATTCCTGCAGGCCGGTGGCCGCTGCCAGCGCGTCACCGCCGAGCGCGGCGAAGACCGCGAAGCTGGCGCCGAACAGTGCGCTGGCCACTACGGGCACGGTAATGATCAGCAGGAACAGCGCCACTGTGGCGTACACGCCGACGGTGCTGGCGAAATGGCGAGCTTGGGCGGGTAGGTAGGGTTCCAGAGCGCCGAACCCATCCAGTCCCGGGACCGGCAAGATGTTCAGCACGAACGCGAGCACCTGCACCAGGGCCAGGTAGGACAGCCCGGCGGCGAGCCCGTCCGGGAGCCCGC
>JBOHFU010001056.1:0-1390 GCA_050699675.1 Pseudonocardiaceae bacterium | reverse complement strand
CATTCGCGCAGTGTTTGCTCGTTGATTCCAAGCTCCCGCGCGACCGACGCGACTGACCGCGACAACTCCACCACCATTCTCGCGGCTTCATCCTTGTACTCGGGAGTGAACGACCGACGGTTCTTTGACACGTATTTCCTCTCTTCCGGGAAGGGAACCCTAGTGGGTTCGCTATCCGGAAGATCGGGGGCCCCTCACCTTGTCGTGGCCTACCCGCACCGGATGGACGACCCCGACCTACGAGTGCGGGCAAAAGCCACGAAAGACTGGGCGCCGGGTCTGTTGCATTGACGGATGAGGGGGTCGGTCTACAAACTTATGTTCTGATTAGGTAGAGAAACTCGTCTAGCGTGGAAAGGGCCGTAGTCACGCCACCAGTTGCCAACATCCTCAATTGCCGCTATGCGCGCGGTGAATGTCGGCATGAGCGGCTACGGATGGGTCGCGGTCGGCGTTGCCTTCGTAGCTTGTTGAGTGGGTGAGGTCCGGTGGACACCGGCGATGTGCCAAAAGGTGCTTGACACCTTAAGACTCAAGCCGTGGACAGCGGCGGGTGAGGCGGAGGTGGCGCCCGTCGCGGTAGGCAGTGATCAGCTCGGCGATCTCACGCTCATTGAGGCGGTCGTGCAGGCTCCTCGGACGCTTCGTACTCAATTTCGGGGCACACACACAGGGCTGGTGAGAGCCACGGTGTGACAAAGCCGCAGGTCAGCGGCTTGCGTCGAGTGCGAGTAAGCGGCAAGTACCTCCACTGAGAATGCCCAGGTCCCTTGACCTGGGCATTCGTTATTCTTGAGTGTGCGAGTTGTCGCCCGCAGGTGGTCGTGGCTCGATCGACCTGACTACGTACTTTAGTAGTGGTATCGCGCTTGCACGATGATGAGTTCTTCGTCCCGGAGTTGATAGACAAGGCGGTGTTCGTCGGTGATGCGGCGAGACCAGTAGCCGGACAAGTTATGTGATAAGCGCTCGGGCTTGCCGATGCCCGTTGCGGGGTCACGCGCCGCTTCCTCGATCATGCGGTTGATCCGCTTGAGGATCGTCCGTTCGTTGGCCCAGGAGGTGTAGTCCTCCCACCCGTCGCGGGTGAAGCTGATCTTCACGCGACGTCGTGCTGCGGGTCGAGCAACTCCTGCACCTCGATGCGGCCGGCTTCGGCGTCGGCGATGCTGCGCAGGAGGCGCTCTGCGTTGACCGGGGACCGGAGTAGGTGGGCTGTCTCCATGAGCGAGCGCCACTGGTCGGCGGACACCAGGTATGCCGTGCCCGCCTTTGAGACGATCTCTACCGGCTCCTGGTCATCGTTGACCTGCTCGATCAGCGGGAACAGGCGCTTACGGGCCTCGCTTGCTGACATTGCCATCATCATCACTCCCTCGTACCAGAAGAT
>JBOHFU010001055.1:0-1390 GCA_050699675.1 Pseudonocardiaceae bacterium | reverse complement strand
GGCTCCTCGCTAGATCCTGTGGGTTTGATCGGCGTGGCGGCTTGACCGGTGGGGTGGGGGTCTCGTTGCCTGAGTGACTATGGGTAACGATCAGGTGGGCGAGATGGACACGGGTGGGCTGGGGTTGTTCACCGCGGCGCTGGGGCTGGGCGATCCGTGGCGGGTGACCGACGCGGAGTTCGCCGAGGACACTGGCCAGCTGGATCTTCATGTCGACTACCCGCGCGGTACCCGGTTTGGCTGCCCGGAGCCGGGCTGTGAGCGGGATCGGTGCCCGGTGCACGACACGATGGACAAGACCTGGCGGCATCTGGATTTCTTTCAGCACAAGGCGTTCCTGCATGCCCGGGTGCCGCGGGTGCGCTGCCCCGAGCATGGGGTGCGGCTGGTGGGCCTGCCGTGGGCGCGGCCGGGATCGGGGTTCACGCTGCTGTTCGAGGCCCTGGTGTTGACCTTCGCGAAGGCGATGCCGATGAAACGGGTCGAGGCGATGGTCCGCGAGCACGACACCCGGGTGTGGCGCATCGTCGAGCACCACGTGCACACCGCCCGGGCGACGGAGGACTTCTCCAGGGTGCGGCGGGTGGGGATGGAGGAGACCTCGGCCCGCAAAGGGCAGGACTACATCAGCCTGTTCGCCGATCTGGAGGCCGGGCGGGTGCTGTTTGCTACCGAAGGCCGAGACGCCGACACGGTCACGCGCTTCGCCGCCGATCTAAGCGTCCACGGTGGCGACCCGACCCAGGTGCACACCACCAGCTCGGACATGAGCACGGCGTTCATCAGCGGCATCCGCGACGCTCTGCCGAACGCGGCGCTGACCTTCGACCGCTACCACCTGGCCCAGAAACTGTCCGAGGCCGTGGACGCCGTGCGCCGCGCCGAAGTAGCCACCCGCCCGGAGCTCAAACACACCCGCTGGCTGTGGCTGAAGAACTGGTCGAACCTGTCCACCGCCCAGCGCCGCGAGCTGCAACGCCTGCTGCGCCCCTCGGCCCAGCTCGCCACCGGCCGTGCCCTGCGCTGGCGCGAGGACTTCCAAGCCTTCTACGACTGCCATCCCAGCTATGCGCCCGACTACCTGCGCAGCTGGTGCTCCGGGGCGAAACGCTCCCGCCTGCAGCCGATCAAGGACTTCGTCGCGCTGGTCGAAAAACACTGGGACGGCATCATCGCCTGGCACCACAGCCGGGTCTCCAACGGTCTACTGGAAGGCACCAACTCCCTGGTCCAGGCGGCCAAGGCCCGCGCCCGCGGCTACCGCACCAAACACAAGATGATCACCATCGCGTACCTCATCGCCGGCAAGCTCCCCCTACCCACCGTCACCAACCCCACACCAGCCTGAACCCGACCACTCCCCGCTGCCCACACGATCTAGCGAGGAACC
>JBOHFU010001054.1:0-1398 GCA_050699675.1 Pseudonocardiaceae bacterium | reverse complement strand
AACGACTCCGCATTGGACGGTTCCCAGACGGTGATCTCCTGCGCCTCCTGCACCACCAACTGCCTGGGCCCGATGGCCAAGGTGCTCCATGACGCCCTGGGCATCAAGCAGGGCCTGATGACCACCATCCACGCCTACACCCAGGATCAGAACCTGCAGGATGGCCCCCATAGTGACCTGCGCAGGGCCCGGGCCGCCGCGATCAACGTCGTGCCGACCTCGACCGGGGCCGCCAAGGCCATCGGGCTGGTGTTGCCCGAGCTCAACGGAAGGCTGGACGGCTACGCGATGCGGGTGCCGGTCCCCAATGGATCGATCACCGATCTGTCCGCTTCGGTCTCCCGCGAGACCAGCGTCGAGGAGGTCAACGAGGCCTTCAAGACCGCCGCCGATGGCCCGCTGAAGGGCATCCTGCGCTACAGCGACGCACCGATCGTGTCCTCGGACATCATCACCGACCCCGCGTCGTGCGTCTTCGACTCGCCGCTGACCAAGGTGATCGGCAGCCAGGTCAAGATTGTCGGCTGGTACGACAACGAATGGGGCTATTCCAACCGGCTGGCTGACCTGATCGTCCTGGTCGGTTCGCAGCTGTGAAGACGCTCGACGACCTGCTCGCGGTGGGCGTGTCGGGCCGGACTGTGCTGGTTCGCACCGACCTCAACGTGCCGCTCGACGGCGGCCGGATCACCGATGATGGGCGGATCCTTGCCTCACTGCCTACCTTGCGGGCGCTGACCGGCGCTGGGGCCCAGGTGGTGGTGACAGCCCATCTCGGCCGCCCCAAAGGCGCACCCGACCCGGCATACACGCTCGCCCCTGTCGCCACCCGGCTCGGGGAGTTGCTGGGTACCCCGGTGGTGGCGGCGACCGACGTCGTCGGTGACTCGGCTCGGACGGCAGTGGCCGGCCTGGTTGATGGTGGTGTCGCGCTGCTGGAGAACGTCCGCTTCGACCCGCGGGAGACGTCCAAGGACGGCACCGAGCGGGGCGCGCTGGCTGACGAGCTCGCCGCACTGGTGGGTCGCGACGGTGCGTTCGTCTCGGACGGCTTCGGCGTGGTTCATCGCGTGCAGGCCTCGGTCGTCGACGTCGCCGAGCGGTTGCCCGCCTATGCTGGCACCCTTGTGCTCGGCGAGCTGACCACCCTGCGGCGGCTCACCGAGGCGCCGGACCGTCCCTACGCCGTGCTGCTGGGCGGGTCGAAGGTGTCCGACAAGCTTGCCGTGATCGAGGCGTTGCTGCCGAAGGTGGATGCTCTGCTCGTCGGCGGCGGGATGTGCTTCACCTTCCTGGCAGCCCAGGGCTACTCGGTGGGTGGTTCACTGCTGGAGAAGGACATGGTGGACGTGTGCGCCCGGCTGCTGGAAACCTCCGGCGACACGATCCGGCTGCCCC
>JBOHFU010001053.1:0-1407 GCA_050699675.1 Pseudonocardiaceae bacterium | reverse complement strand
GTGGTGCCCCGGGCCCTCGGTCCGGCCGACTACGGCCGGTTCGCGGTTGCCCTCACCGTGGTCGCCATCGGCTCGGTAGCGATGACGCTGGGCGGCGCCACCCTGCTGGCCCGCTACGTTCCGGCCGCGGCCCCCGGCGAGCGCGGTGCACTCGCTCAGGCGCTGAGCGCGCGGCTGGCGCGCAACCGGGCCGTACTGTTCGCGGTGCTCACCGTGATAGCCACGGCGCTCGTGACCTGGGACCCGGCACGGTTCCCGCCGCTGCTCACGGCGTTCGTGCTGATCGCGCTGGCCCTCAACGTCGCCGCCACGCTCGCGCTCCAGGCCGATCTCGGACTGGGGCATGCGGGTGTCTGGTGCGCGCGCTACCCCGTGCAGAACGCGGTGCTCATCGCGGCGGCAATCGTGCTGTACGACGCGGCAGGAACGACCGGCGCGGTGGCCGCGATCGTGGTCTCCGCGGCGGTGGCCTTCGGCCTCGGGGCCGTCGCCGTGACACCGCTGCTGCGCCGGCGACTCCCGCCGGTGGCCCTACCCGAGGGAGCACTGCGCTTCGGTCTGCTCCAGGCGACCAGCGGTGCCCTGGTGCAGGTCGCGCAGCGCGGCGGGGTCATCGCGGTGGCGCTACTCGCAGCGTCCAGCGTGCAGGCCGGTTTCGCCGCGCTGGCGATCGGGGTCGCGCTGGCGGCCACCTACGCGATCGTGCAGGTCTTCACGGTCTCGCTGTCCAGGCTGGCGGAGCACCGCGGTGGCCTCGCTGGTGCCGAGTCCTCGTTGCGGCGCCTGGCCGGTGGGCTGCTGGCCGTGGTGGTGCCGGTGGCCGCCGGCACCGTCCTCGCGATCGACGCCGCGGTGCCGATCGTGTTCGGCGCGGGCTACGCCGGTGCCGCCGGGGCGTTCGGTCCGGCGCTGGCGATGGTCGTGCTCGCCCCGGTGAACGCGCTGGCCGTCCAGTCGGCGGCGCTGCGGCTACGGCCTGAGGCGACCCTGTACGCCGCACTGGCGGGTGCGTTCACCTTCACCGGGGCAGCGGTGCTGGCCGTTCCAGCGTGGGGTGCGGCGGGCGCGACGGGGGCCGCTCTCGCTGGCGCGGCGGCGTACGCGCTGCTCGCGATCAGGCTGTTGCCCGGTGCCGTCGGTGTACGGCTCACCGTCGCCTCGCTGGGCGGCGCGACCGCCGTCATCCTGCTAGGAGTGATCACGTGACCGCCGTGGACCCGCAGCTGTCGGTGGTCGTGCCTACCCGGGACCGGCCCGCCCGCCTCGCCGCCTGCCTGGCCGCACTCGAGCGCCAGACCTCACCGCACTTGGAGATCGTGGTCGTCGACGACGCGTCGCGCGACACAAGGGCCGTCGCCGACGCCGTTGCCGCCGCGCCGCGCGCCCGGCTGGTGCGGGGTGCGGGTC
>JBOHFU010001052.1:0-1409 GCA_050699675.1 Pseudonocardiaceae bacterium | reverse complement strand
TTTGCCCGGGGCGAGTTCGCCGAGGTCCACGCGCTGACCCAGCGGACCCGGTTAGACCAGGAGGACACCCTCGACGAGATCCGGGTGCTGGCGTTGGCGGCGAGCGCCTACCGGATGACCGGTGACCTGGTGGGCCTGCGGAAGATGGCGGTTCGAGCACGCGCTGCGGCCCGACGGTGCGGTGAGCCGCGTGCGTGGGCCAGTGTGCACCACGTCTTCGCGTTCCTCGCCGCCGCCGAAGGCGACTGGCGGCAAGCCGACGCCCACTGCACAGATGCCCTGCGCAACGCCGAGGCGAGCGACGACCTGCTCCAGCTGATGTGGATTCGGGCCTGCCAGGCGTTCCACCAGTTCGAAATGGGGGCGCCCCGGCAAGCGTTAGCCGACTCCCAGATCGTGTTGAGCCTCAGCGAGCGATGCGAGGACCCGTTCCTCGTCGCGCATGCGCTGACCACCCGCGGCCGCGCCTGCGGGCGGGTCGGGATGCTGGCGGCGGCGGCGGGCCACTTCGCCACCGCTATCGACCTCTTTCAGCGCATCGGCTCCCGATTTCTGGCGTGGCCACTGTGTGGCCTCGGCGATCTGCATCGGAGCAGGGGTCAGCTGGTTCGAGCCCGGGCGGCGTACGAGGAAGCTCAGACCCTCGCCGAGCCGTGCCACGACATCTTCGGCCTCAGTTCGGCGCTGATCGGTCTTGCCCGCATCAGTGCGACTGATGACCTGAAACGAGCTCGTGAACGTGCGGATCAGGCCGTGGAGTTGGGTGAGGGACTTCGCGAGGTTCCCGCATTGCTGACCCGCGGCTGGGTCGAGTTGATGGGCGGTGACCGGCAGCGGGCCTCGGCGGATGCCGAAGGGGCTGCCATGGCCGCGCGGCAACGGCGGGACAACCCAGGACTGGCCGAGGCCATCACCCTGGGCGTGCTGGCCTCCCACGATCCCTCCGTGGCTGCCACCCCGCTCCGGGAGGCGATCGACATCTGGCAGGAGACGGGCTGTTGCCTGGAGGAAGCCGCGACCAGAGTCGTGGCCGGTCGCATCGGCGCGCCCATTCCCCGTCTCGACGCCAGCATCGCGGACCGGATGCTTCGGGACCACGGCGTCGATGTCGAGTCGCGGCGGGCCGCCGGACCGCTCGGCGTGCTGGTCCGTTCCGCGCCCGCGGTGTCCATCCAAACGCTCGGCGTGTTCCGGGTGATCCGCGACGGGGTCCCGGTTCCCAATACTGCATGGAAGTCGAAAAAAGTTCGGGATCTATTGAAGATCCTGATTGCGCGGCGCCGACCGACCCCCCGTGATCAGCTCATGGAGCTGTTATGGTCGGAGGTGAACCCGGCCGTGGCCGGTAACCGGCTCTCCGTGCTGCTGTCCACGGTCCGCGATGTGCTGCAACTCCGCCCGGCAGGCGA
>JBOHFU010001051.1:0-1410 GCA_050699675.1 Pseudonocardiaceae bacterium | reverse complement strand
GGCGCGGGATGTAGCGGACGGCGCTGGACGATCCGGCCAGGTCGCGGATCAGAACGGCGAGCTCGTCGATCGACACCTCGTACGGGTTACCGATGTTGACGGGGCCGGCGAGCGTCGACCGCAGCAGTCGCAGGCATCCTTCCACCAGATCGTCGACGTACTGGATCGAGCGGGTCTGGCTGCCGTCGCCGGCCACTGTCAACGGCTCGCCGGCCAGCGCTTGCCGGATGAACGTCGGCACGGCCCGCCCGTCATCGGGCCGCATCCGCGGGCCGTGGGTGTTGAAGATGCGCACGATCGCGGTGTCGACGCCCTGCGCGCGGCGGTAGGCCATCGTCATCGCCTCGGCGAACCGCTTGGCCTCGTCGTAGACGCCGCGCGGCCCGACCGGGTTGACGTGTCCCCAGTAGCTCTCCGGCTGCGGGTGGACCTGGGGATCCCCGTAAGCCTCTGACGTGGACGCCAGCAGGTAGCGCGCCTTCTTCTCCTTGGCCAGGCCCAGCGTGTGCAGGGTGCCGATCGACCCGACCTTCAGGGTCTCGATGGGCATCCGCAGGTAGTCGATCGGCGACGCGGGCGATGCAAAGTGCAGCACTGCGTCGACGTCGCCGACGACGTGCACGAAGTCGGTGACGTCGGCCCGGATCAGCCGGAACGGGCCCACCTCCGTGAGATGCGCGACGTTGGCCGGTGCGCCCGTGCTGAGGTCGTCCAGGCACAGCACGCTGTAGCCCTCGAGCAGGAGGTGTTCGCACAGGTGCGAGCCCAGGAACCCGGCCCCGCCGGTGACGACCGCCCTCGGCCGTGGCACGCCCGCTCACCCGGCCGCGGTAGGCTGGAGTTGCACGCAGTGAGATGTCACCCGAAAGAGTGAAGCAGTTATTCATCGGCAAAGCAAGGCTTACCTCGTGAGCCTCGCTGCGTTGACCGGGCACAACGGGTCGTATGCTGGCGACGTGATATGTCCGAAGTGCCAAGGATTGATGCGTACCCTCGACAAGCAAGGGGTGCACCTGGAGCAGTGCGAGACCTGCCGGGGCATCTTCCTCGACCACGGCGAGCTGGAGCAGATCCTGCATGCCGAGCAGCGTTACTACGGCGGCGAGGTGGCCCCCTACGCAGGACACTCGGGTGGGCACCGCGGCCATTCGGACTCGCCCCGGCCCTACCGGGACTCTCCCCGGTCCTACCGGGACTCTCCCCGGTCCTACCGGGACTCGCCCCGGCCCTACCGGGGAGAACACCACGGGCACCACTCCGACTCGCCGCGGCCCTACGGACATCGGCGCGGCCGCGGGAGCTTCCTCGGTGACCTGTTCGGGTAGGCCGCTCGCCGGCACCGGATGAACCCGAAGATCTGTGACCGCTGCGGATGCCTGCTGGAACGGCCGCTGGTCTGCGACGAGTGCG
>JBOHFU010001050.1:0-1411 GCA_050699675.1 Pseudonocardiaceae bacterium | reverse complement strand
GTCAGCGGCTCGGTGTCCGGGTTGAGCTGGCCTGCGGGCACCCGCACCCCGTTGGCCTTGAGCGCGCTCAAGATGCTGCTTAGCGACACCCCGCGGTCCGCTGCCTTGTCTGTGTTCACGTCCACGGTGATCCGCGGCTCGCGGATGCCGGACAGCGTCACGTCGGCCACACCGTCAAGCCCGGTGAGCAGCGGGCGGACGTCGTCGCTGAGCACGGCGGCGACCCGATCGTTGCCGAGGTCCGACGACACCCCGAGCTGCACGACCGGGAAACTGTCGGTGCTGCCGGTGACGACCTTCGGGGTAACGTCCGCGGGCAGCGTCACGCCCTGCACGGCCCGCTCAACTTGCGAGGTCAGCTCGGCGAGGTCCGAACCGTACTCCAGATCCACGGTGATCGCCGAGGAGCCACCGGTGCTCGTCGAACGCGTACCAGTCACGCCGGTGATGCCGCCGACCGCGGCCTCGATCGGCGCTGTGACCCGCTGCTCGACCACCTCCGGCGACGCGCCTGGGTACTGCGTGACCACCGAGGCCAACGGGATGTCGATCGAAGGTAAGAGCTCCTGGCGCAACGAGATCGTGCTGATCGCGCCGAACACGACGACCAGTACCGTGACCAGCGCGACGATCGCGCGATTGGTCAAGCTGAGACGGGTAAGCCAGGTCATCGAACACCCTCCGCGAACGGGTCGGCACGACCCACTGAGTTCGAAGCGAACTATCAGCGCATGGCTGATAGTTCATTGAGGACGCAGTGCTGCTGCGGGGGGAGACCGCTCGTGGGGACGGCCGAGGAGGAGCGCGAGGCGCTGCTGGCGGCCATCGAGTCGCACGAGGCCGCGCTGCGCTGCGGCATCGCCCACCACGGGCCGAACTCGATGTTCGACAGCGGCCTGACCATGCAGCAACTCCGCGTGCTCATCCTGCTCTCCGCCGAAGGCCCGCTCGCCCACAGCGGCCTTGCCCAAGCCCTTGGCGTCGGACAGGCCACGGTCACCGGCCTGGTCAACCGGCTGGTCGCCCGCGGGCTTGTCGAGCGGGTCGAGGACGTGACCGACCGGCGAATCCGGTGGGCCAGGCTGACGACGGACGGGGTGAAGTCGGTCGAGCGAATGGAGAGCGCGGGCCAAGAGGTGCCCCGCCAGCTGCTCCGGCTCATCGATCTCGACACACTGCGCGGCCTGGAGTACGGCCTCGCCGCGCTGCGCGCGGCGCTGGAGCGCGAGCAGACCTGATTCGACCCCACTTTGGCTGCAGGGCCAGGTAGTCAGCGCTGGGGCAATCATGACGAAGCCGGGGGGAGGTTGCACATCACCAGTCGGAGCAGGTCCAGACGCACCGAGTTGACGAAGAAGTGGTCTCCCGGCAGCAAGTGGACCCGGAAGGGCCCGGCCGTGTGGCGCGACCA
>JBOHFU010001049.1:0-1414 GCA_050699675.1 Pseudonocardiaceae bacterium | reverse complement strand
ACGCGGCGGACCGTCCGGATCTGGGACATCACCGACCGCAACAACCCGACGGTGGTGTCGGTCTCCCGGTTGCCGGACGGCCCCCGGCAGGAGCGCAATCCGGCGCACGAGGAGAACATGGCGATCATGGAGACCACGGTGACGAACCTGCCGCAGAACAAGGGTGCGTTCGCCGAATCCATGTGTGGCGGGGCGATCTTCTACACCCCCGACATCACCAACCCGCAGCCCCAGTGGCGCGAGATTTTCGATAACACCAGCGCGGCCAAGCGGGTGGACCCGGCCGTCACCGAGGGCGCGGGTTGCGACGGCGGCGGCTGGGTGCAGACCAGCCTGGACGACCGCTACCTCTACCACGCTGTGATCGGGCGGGGCCCGGGCCTGCTGGATGGGGAAGACCGGGGGTCGCCGAAGATGGTCTACACCCTGGATATCCGGAAGCTGCTGGCGTCCGGGAACAACCAGCAATGCTCCATCGACACCATCGGTGAGGTCTCCGGCGGCGGTGCCGAGCCGGACTGCCCGGTCCTGGTCGACGTGCTGCCGATCGAGGACGACAGCACCGGCGGCCCGCACTGGGGCGCGCTGGACAACTACAAGCGCAACGCCGACGGCACCTACCGCGAGACCACCGACGTCCGCCGGATCTCGATCGCGAACTACTTCGTCTCTCGGACCGGCATCGACGGCAACCACAAGGTGTGCATGGTGGACGTCAGCCGCAAAGGTGACCTGAAGCTGGATCCGACCTTCCTGGACGAGAAGCGGGGCGGTACCTGCGTCGACTTCAACCGCACCAGCTGGCCGCACGGCGACTGGGGGGACGCCAAGCCACATTCCCAGCTGTTCGTGGTGGCGGAGGACGACGTGCGCTGATGCGCCCGGACATGCCCGCAGCCGCCTCCCGGGTCACCACCCTGACCGGTCTGGTGGTGGGGCTGGTACTGCTCAGCGCCGCGCCCGCGTCCGCCCAGACCGGTGGGCACGGCGGGCACGGCGTTTCGGTCGCCGCCGCCGGTGAGGGCTGGGTCGCGGTCGTGCTGCGCTGTGTGGTGCTCACCGCCAGCGCTGCCGTCGCGGGCGTCGCACTGCTACGGCCGCTGTCCGGGCCGCCGGGCCCGCGAACCGGTCGGGTGCTGCTCGGCGCGGCGGCGATCGCGGCGGGCGGGCTCGCTTTCTCGGTGCCCACGCTGGGCACCGCGACGATCTGGGCCCTGGGCCAGGCGACGGTGACCCTGCTGGCTGCTGCCCTGCTGCCGCGCGCCATCCCCGCGGTGGGTGCAGGGGTGCTGCTGGTCACCGCGCTGGGCTGGGAGGCGGTCATCGACCGCACCGGGTCGGCGTTGCTGCTGGGCTGGGTGCATACCGTCAGCGCGTCGGTGTGGCTGGCGGCGGCCGTCCTGGTCGTCGCGGG
>JBOHFU010001048.1:0-1415 GCA_050699675.1 Pseudonocardiaceae bacterium | reverse complement strand
GCGCTGCTGCGAGCGCAACACGTCGCGCTTCGTCACAGAGATGGCGGACCCGGCGAACTACGGGCTGGCCAAGGGGCTCTTCGCCGGTCCGGGCGGCCTGGAACCGGGCATGGAACCGGGCATGGAACCGGGCATGGAATCCGACGACGACGCCCTCGCCGCGGTGATGCAACGGATCAATGCCCTGTCCCCCGGCGGTATCGACGAGGTGCCGACCCTCACCGTCGGCCCGGCCACGCTGCCCGAGCCGCAGCAGCGAGCGGAGTCCGCCGCAGCCGCCCCAGCGCTGGTCCAGCTGCACAAGCTCTGGCAGTTCTGCGCCGCGCCGGGGCGCCCGCTGACCCAGAAGGGCAACCTGCGGCTGGCCGACGCCCGGCACCTGGTGGACGACCTCGACACCGGCGACGTGCCTGATGTCGAGGTCGGCAGCTACCGGCGCACCCTGCGCTCGATCGAAGACCTGCCGAACCTCAGCTGGCTGGTGGAACTGGCTATCAACGCCCGGGTGCTGCGCCGGTACCGGGGCCGCCTGGTGGCGGTGGAGCGCTGGCGCGAGCTGTCCCCGGTGCAGGCCCTCGACCGGTTGGTCGATACGGCCGTCGAGGCGGGCCTGTCCGGGGCCCTGTCGCCCTACCTGCCCTGGATGGCCACCGTGCAGGACGTCGTCGACGAGGGTGTCGGGCGGCTGCTCGCCGAGCTGATCGACTGGCAGGCGGCCGGCAAACCATTGCCCGTCGAGGAGCTCGCCGGGTTGATGGTCGAGGGCGTGGTCCGGTCGTTCACCGGCCTGCATGACTTCCACCTCGGCTTCGTGCGCGATTGGGTCCGCAATCACCTGGACCGGTTGGCCGCACTCGGCGTCGTTACATTGCGCGACGTGCAGCACATCCCCACCGAGTGGGGCGGCACGGAATCGCACGGCGGTATCGCCGAGCTCACCCCGGCCGGTGTACCCGTCGCGATCCGGCTCGCCGAGGAACTCGGCATCATTGTGCTCAGCCGGCCGGACCCGGCCGCTGCGACGGCCCGGGATCTCGTCAAGCTGATCGAGCGCCTTGAACCGGAGACGTGGCTCGCCGATACCGCTGCGTGGGTGGCGCACCGCGGTGCCGAGGCGGCGGCTCGGGAGATCGTCGGCGTACTCAACGACGCTGCGACGCCGGCACCGGTGGTACTCGCGGTGCTCACCCAGCTCGACGGGCTGGTCGGCGAGCACGCCATCCCCGCCATCACAACCATGCTCGAAGGGCCGCACGACAGCTTCGCGGTGCAGTTGCTGATGGGTGCCGGCGCGCTGGATCCCGCCGAAGTGGGCCCCGACCGGGTGCTGCGCGCCGGGATCGACCTGATGGTCGTCACCTACGATGTCGGCGGGCCGGATGACCTGCTCGACGTGCTGGCCGGCGGGGATTGCG
>JBOHFU010001047.1:0-1415 GCA_050699675.1 Pseudonocardiaceae bacterium | reverse complement strand
CTTGGTGTCAAGTGGTGAGTGCACCACCAGCCTCAACCAGCCTCGACCAGGAATTTGTTGAGGACTTCGGTCGGCTTCTGCCAGTTCAGTGTCTGTCGTGGACGGTTGTTGAGTTCGTCGGCGACGGCGTCGAGTTCGGCCTGTGTGAAGCCCGACAGGTCGGTTCCTTTGGGAAAATACTGGCGCAGGAGCCCATTGGTGTTCTCGTTACTACCCCGTTGCCAGGGTGAGTGCGGATCACAGAAATAGACGTCGATTCCAGTCTTGACGGTGAAAATCGCGTGGTCGGCCATCTCTTTACCCTGGTCCCAGGTTACACTGTTGCGGAGGAAGCCGGGAAGGTTTTCCATTTTCTGGGCTAGGAGGGTCGCGACACGCTGGGCGGTCCGGTCATAAGGAATCCGGACAAGCATGACATACCGGCTTGCGCGCTCGACAAGGGTGGCGATCTGAGACTTGCCGCCCTTGCCGATAATGAGGTCTCCCTCCCAAAAACCGGGAACCGCACGATCCTCGGCCTCGACCGGGCGTTCGCTGATGTTGACCATGTCTCGGATCTTTCCCCTGGCCACGGTCGTCCGTGACCTGCTGACCCGGCGCGTGCGGCCCTGCCGCAGGGCGATCTTGAGCTGGGTGCGCAACTCGCCACGCGCCTGCAGGTACAAGGACTCGTAAATCGTCTCGTGCGACACACGCATAGTGTCGTCGTCGGGAAAGTCCTGGCGCAACCGCTTGCTGATCTGCTTGGGCGACCACTTCTGCTCCAGCCCGGAGTTCACCGCGTCATGCAACGCCGTGTTCTTTTCCAGTAATCGCGGTTTCGGGCGGGCACGGTGTTCGTCAGCTCGCCGTTGGGCGGGTATCACTCGATACGCCGATCGGCCACCATTCCGCGCAACCTCACGTGACACCACAGAATGGTCCCGTTTCAGCAGCCGCCCGATCGACCGAAAAGAACTGCCGACGGCAAGCTCCCGAGAGATAATCTCCCGCTCCTCGGCAACAACCTCTGCACCCCGCACCGGCGTTGGCTCCTTCTCTTTGCTGACTGGGCGAGCAATAGGGTATCATTCCTGGTGGTGCACTCACCCTATGACACCAAGCCGCTAACCGGCGCCTCCTGAGCGTCCAATACTCAGCCACGATCCAATCCGCGGCGCCCAAGTATTCACCGATCTCACTGCGCCGATCGTGACCAACGAGGGCACCCGCATTCTCTGGCTGCGTTTCGGCGCCCCCCGCGTCGACGCGCTACTACGGGCCCCACTCATCCACCGGTTGCACCCCACGGGCTCGCCCCGGGGCTAGTGCGTCGTGAACTCGACGTTAACGACATCTCCGCTGCGAAAAACGTCGCTGGGGTCGAGTTCACGACGCGCGCAATCGCTGCGCAGGTAGTGCCGGGTGTTTCAGGA
>JBOHFU010001046.1:0-1420 GCA_050699675.1 Pseudonocardiaceae bacterium | reverse complement strand
AGCGGGTACCACAGCGAGTCGGCGAGCTGACTCACCTCACGTTTGCCATCGTGCAGCAGTATCAGGTCCAGGTCGGAATACGGCACCAGCTCACGGCGGCCCAGTGCGCCCACCGCAACCAGGGCGGTGCCGCGGCCGACGCCCAGCGACGAGCAGCGTGACGTCAACCATAATTCGTGGAGGTCAGCCAACGCTGCCCGGAGAGCCGGCGCCGGCAGCTGGCGCTGCCGCGGGTTCGCCCCGAGCAGCGCGGCACGGGCCCTGACGAGATCCTCCGCCGGGGTGCCCGGCCCACCGGCATGAGGCGGGGCCCCAGGCAGCGTCATCGCCCTAGCCCCTTCCGTACCGGCGGTCGTGCCGCCGCTGCGCGACGACAAGTCGTACGAGTCTGGCGTGCTGCGTCTGGCCCCTCAACCGCACCCGACGTCGCTGCTGAGACTCCGCGAGGCGTGTTTCGCTTGCTGAAACACCACGTTTCAGTGGCGTGAACTGGAGCGCGTTACGGTGATAGTTCGACCCGGAGGTGAACGACGGTGCCGCGGTTGTCACAGCGAGTGTGAATGTTCTGAGTGAGCAGGCGCATCAGGTGTATACCGCGGCCGCGGAAGCCGTCACCGGTGGGTGTTCGCCAGCGACCCTGATCGGAGACGGCGATCAGGATGTGGTCGGCGGCGCGGTGTGCCTCCAGCTGCACCGATCCGGGTCTGTCGGCATAGGCGTGTTCGGCGGCGTTGGCGATCGCTTCATAGACCGCCAACACCAGGTCGCCGACGACATTGGTGGGGAGGTCCAGCGCCAGCCAGTCGCGGAACTGGTGGCGCAGCGCGGTGGCGTTGTGCACGGTCGCGACCGCTTCGGCCCACAGCGGGGCGCGGATATCCTCGGTCGGCTGGCGGGTCCAGTGCGGACCCTCCTCGTTACCGCTGACATCCATGCGCAGGTAGTACCCGAATTGACGGCCAGTTGAAACATGCTCGCCAGACACGTCATTCGCTCCGCCGGCTCTCCGCGCGTCAGCCCCTTTTCAGGCTCACAACGCGTCCACACCACGCTCCCCGGTCCGGACCCGGACCACGGCCTCCACCGGAGTGACCCACACCTTCCCGTCCCCGATCTTGCCGGTTCGGGCCGACTCGACCAGCGCATCAAGGGTCTTGTCCACCTGCATGTCGTCCACCACGACCTCGACCCTGATCTTGGGCACGAAGTCCACGGAGTACTCCGCGCCCCGGTAGACCTCGGTGTGCCCCTTCTGCCGGCCGTAGCCCTGCACCTCACTGACCGTCATCCCGAGTACCCCGATCTGTTCCAGGGCACCCTTGACGTCTTCCAGCGTGAACGGCTTGATGATCGCGGTCACCAGCTTCATCGCCACTCACCCTTCCTGACCGGCCGAGGCCGGCACCTTGCCTGGGGAGGC
>JBOHFU010001045.1:0-1420 GCA_050699675.1 Pseudonocardiaceae bacterium | reverse complement strand
AGCTGACGCCGCTGGAATCCGGACGGCTGCGGGGCGTGGTGCGCCGCGCGTTGCTCATCTTGGACCAGCGCGCCGGATCCGAACCGATCCGCGGCGACCAACGAACCATTTCGTGCTCGTCGGCGACTCGCGAGCCGCCCGGTGGGCGGGGCTGAGGACCTGACCTCTCCCCGCTCACCGGGTGTCCACCCCACCCGCGCCGACAGGCGAATCCCCCTGGGCTGGTGCGTCGTGAACTCGACGTCACCGCGTCCGGCGCCGACCGCTGAGCGTCACACTCAGCTACCATGCAGCGGTCTTGGAGTGGCGCACACCGGTCGTTGACGGTAGACAATCTTGCGCCGGGTGGCAGCGAGCTGGCCGGTTCCGACGTGGGGATCTGCTGGAGGTTCGTGTGCACATCTGGCCCGGCTCGCCTTACCCGCTGGGTGCCACCTACGACGGCGGCGGCACCAACTTCGCGATCTTCTCCGAGGTGGCGCAGTCGATCGAGCTGTGCCTGTTCGATGACAACGACGCCGAAACCCGGCTGCGGCTGCCGGAACGCGACGGCCTGATCTGGCACGGCTATATCCCTCGCGTCGGCCCCGGTCAACGCTATGACTACCGCGTGCACGGGCCCTACGAACCGGCGGCCGGGCACCGGTGCAACCCGCACAAGCTGCTGCTGGACCCCTACGCCAAGGCGATCGACGGGCGTATCGAGTGGAACGAGTCGCTGTATTCCTACCGGTTCGGCCGGCCCAGGTCGGTGAACAACGCCGATTCGGCCCCGCACGCCA
Source organism: Pseudonocardiaceae bacterium (assembly GCA_050699675.1). GTDB lineage: Bacteria > Actinomycetota > Actinomycetes > Mycobacteriales > Pseudonocardiaceae. Next base: position 638 of record JBOHFU010001045.1, on the reverse strand, counting down.
TGAAGTCAGTGGTCATCAACCCGTTCTTCGACTGGGTCAACGACCGGCCGTTGCACATCCCCATCCACCAGACAGTGATCTACGAGGCGCACGTCAAGGGCATGACGATGCGCCATCCTCAGATCCCCGACGACGTCCGAGGCAGCTACGCCGGCCTGGCCCATCCCGTCATGATCAGGCATTTCCAGCAGCTCGGAGTGACCGCCGTTGAGCTCATGCCGGTGCACCAGTTCGTGCACGACTCCACCCTCGCGCAGCGCGGCCTGCGCAACTACTGGGGCTACAACACGATCGGCTTCTTCGCCCCGCACAACGACTACGCCTGCTTCGGCACCCGGGGGGAGCAGGTGCAGGAGTTCAAGACCATGGTCAGGGAGCTGCACCGGGCCGGCATCGAGGTCATCCTCGACGTGGTCTACAACCACACCGCGGAGGGCAACCACCTCGGGCCCACGCTGTCCTTCCGGGGCATCGACAACGCCGCCTACTACCGGCTGGTCGACGGCGACCTCGAGCACTACTACGACACCACCGGCACCGGCAACAGCCTCAACGTGCGCCACCACGACTCGCTGCGATTGATCATGGACTCGCTGCGGTACTGGGTCACCGAGATGCACGTCGACGGATTCCGGTTC
>JBOHFU010001044.1:0-1423 GCA_050699675.1 Pseudonocardiaceae bacterium | reverse complement strand
CAGCATGACGCCGATGTGCAGCAGCAGCCCGACCGTCTCCAGCACCTCGTTGGTGCCCGCGCCCAGCGGTGCCAGCAGCGCGCCGGCCGCCTCGGAGGCGAATGCTCCTTCAGGGTAAGGAAAGGTCCCGGTGTTCACCGCGGTCCCGCGGAACAGGAACATCGTCCAGATCACGTTGAAGATCATGAACAGGATGAGCCAGGCGCCGCCGGTGTGCGAGCCGTAGAAGCGTGACGCCCGCTGCCTGCGCTCCGGGGCTTGGCGAACCCTCATGACCGCGAAGGCGATGATCGACGCGAGCACCGCGAGCGCGATGAAGTCCTGGGCGAAGCCCAGCACCGGCCAGCGCCCGATCAGCGGGATGGCGAAGTTCTCATGGAACAGCGCCCCGTATGCCTCGACGTAGACCGTGATCAGGATCACGAAGCCCCAGAACGTGAAGAAGTGCGCGAGCCCGGGGATCGTCCACTTCAGCAGCCGCCGCTGCCCGAACACCTCGACCAGCTGGGTTTTCAGGCGGGCACCGAGGTCCGCGCTGCGGCCGTGGTCCGGCTGCCCGGACCGGATCAGCGTGTAGAGCCACCACACCCGCCGACCGGCCAAAACCAGAGTCAGGACGGTCAACCCCAGCCCGATCACCAGTCGCGCTGCCATCACGGCCTCCACCCTACGGCCGGCCGTGAGTGGCAAACAGTGTTATAGCTCTCAATGCCACTCACGGGTCGTGGCAAGCCGGGCCGCGCGGACTCCTGATTGGCTCGCCGAAGGCAGCTGGATGGACATCGGGCGCTGCTCATGCCGGGGCACCTGCAGGGAGCGGGGCGCCGGGTAGACCGCCGTGGGGGCGTCCGGGTGCTGCAGGTGCACCAGATTGAGCAGTGCCCGCAGGGTGCATTCCGCGGGACCTTCGTAGGCCCATACGACGACCTCGGGCGCGAACACGTCCACCCGGCCCAGCTTCGGCAGCCTCGCCGCGGTGACCTGGTCCCAGCGTCGGATGGTGATGTGATCGACGCAGTCCGCCCACTCGTAGGAGGCGGCCAGCGCGGCCGGTGCGGCTCGCGGCCCACAGCAGTACACGGTGAACCCGTCCGCGACGACGTCGAGCAGCAGCCCTTCCACCACCGGCGGCAGATCCACCTGGCTATCCGGCAGCAGCGTCACGTGATCACCGCCCTGCTGGTGGACGGTGACCCCGGCCTATTCGGGGAGATCAGGCCGGGGCCACCGTCGTCCTGGTGAGGCGGAGCGCTCAAACGGCGGGGCTCACCGGAGCGCACCACCGGGGGGACTAGGCTTGTCGCTAGCTTGCTTGCACCTCGACGGTAGCATCTATGAATTCTAGCAGCAACTTTCACGACCTATCAAGGAGGCTCTGTGGCGCAGCGCAAGACGGTCCGGTCCCGACGGCTGGGCAAGCAGA
>JBOHFU010001043.1:0-1424 GCA_050699675.1 Pseudonocardiaceae bacterium | reverse complement strand
CGGGCATTCGCGCAGCCGTCGAACGCGCCATCGCGCACCTTAAGAACTGGAAGATCCTATCCGGCCGCTACCGGGGACCACTCGACAAATTGCCCAGCGTCGTCCGGAGCGTCGTCGCCCTTGCCTTGAGGGCTATTCACGAGCCCTAATAAATGATAGATGAGTCGTCCGCGGCGCGCCTGTTTGGACGACGGTCCGCTTCTCGAAAGAATTGGGTTATCAGACTCAATTCGAAAGAAACGGACCGTCGAGAATGTACCATACCACAGGGCTGACCAAGGATGAAATTGTTGACCTGTGCGCGATGGTTCGATCTGCCGAGTTAGAACCGGGCGTCAACCATTGGCCACCGAGTCTGGGCTTGTATGCGTCCATGGTCATTGCGCTGACGTATATTCGCCGCAATCGAGTTCAGGTAGAACTGGCGGAGACGTACGACGTGTCCCAGTCGACGATCAGCCGCGCGATCACAGGAATAACTCCACTGCTGGAGAAAGTCCTCAGAAAATATGTTCCGACCGCCGACGAACTCAACGACAAGATCCAGTATATCGTGGACGGGACCCTGCTTCCATGCTGGTCATGGGCCTCGCACCCGGAGCTGTACTCGGGCAAACACAAGACCACCGGCATGAACGTGCAGGTAGCCTGCACGTTGAGTGGTGACCTCGCATGGATCTCCGACCCGATCAATGGAAATCGTCACGACTCGTACTGCCTGAGTGAGTCATGGGTCCACCGGACACTTGATCCTGACAACTGGATAGGGGACAAGGGATACGTCGGCCATGACATGATCACTCCTATCAAGAAGCCCGTTCACCGAGAGCTCCTGGATTGGGAGAAGGAGTTCAACACGCAGATCAACAAGGTTCGTTATGTCATCGAACAGACCATCGCAAACTTCAAGACCTGGAGAATCATGCACACCGACTACCGTCGCCCCCTTGCAACATTCGCGACAACCATCTCAGCTGTAATCGGCCTACACTTCTACGCGGCCGCCTGAATAACCCTCCTTCTTCAAGTCCTATTTCTAAAGCTTGTGAATAAGATTCCAGGGTCGGGGTCTCTGGTTCGATGTTGCCGTCGAGGATCGCTGTGAGGTCGACGGGATCCCAGCTGCTGTGCTCGGGCACGTTTTCGCTGGTCTCGGGATGGTTCCCGGTGGTTCCCCAGTGGTTCCCGGTGGTTCCTTGCCGTTGGTCGGTGCCGGTCTGGCCCCGTTTGTGTCAGGCCCGGCGGCCTCGCCCAGCAACCACTCCATGGTTGCGGGATCGTCGCCGTAGAGGTCGCGGGGCTCCTCGCTGTATCAAGTGGGTTTGGTGATCAGGTAGGTGTGGTTCCGGCGTGCCGGGTTGACGAGGGGGTGATGGTTTCGTTGGCTACGTGACTGTCCGTGATGGTCGTGTAGCAGGGGGTCA
>JBOHFU010001042.1:0-1424 GCA_050699675.1 Pseudonocardiaceae bacterium | reverse complement strand
CAACGCGGATATCCCTCAACGACCAGGGCAACGCCGGCACTACCAGGTCTAACGGACCGACCTCGCCGCTGTCTTGGCGGCGCACGGCGAGCACCGCCACATCATCACCAGGTGAATCATCACCAACAAGCCGGGCCATGACCTTCGCACACACGGAGTCCACCGGGCCAGCCGCCACCAACTCACACAAGCGCTCAAGACCGACGTCAAGCGGGGTGTCTCGGCGCTCAACCAAGCCGTCCGTATAGAAGCAGAGCAGCGCGCCCGGGGGCAGAGTGATGGTCGTCGCCCGGCGTCGCAGCCCACCGGGCACACCCACCGGATGATCGCTGGGCACGTCGAGCAGGGCCGCAGGGTGATTGGGAAGGGCGAGCACCGGTGGAGGATGACCCGCCGAGGACAGGTGCAGCCGCTCAAACGAGGGCTCGAACATCGCCAACAGCACCGTGGCCATCGTCTCGGGCTCGAAGTGCTGCACCTGCTGGTCAAGTCTGCCGAGCACCTCGGCGGGATCACCACCAAGGAGTGCGTAGGCGCGTAGCGCGCTGCGTAGCCGGCCCATCACGTCGGCGGCACCAAGGCCGCGCCCGACCACATCTCCGATCACGATGCACAACCAGCCAGACGGAAGGGTGAATACGTCATACCAGTCGCCGCTGACCCCGCCGTTCTCCGCCGGAACGTAGCGAGCAGCCAACTCAAGGCCTGGCACCACCGGCAGCCGCGCCGGCAGCAGGCTGCGCTGAAGGACCGCCGCCGCAGACCGTTCGACCTCGGCACGCCGGGACTGGGTAGCGAAAGCCACCCGGTCGGCCACGATTTGGAGCAGTCTGACGTCGTGGTCGGTGAACCGGCGGGGGGCGAGTGTACCGACGTGAAGGACACCGATGACCGTCCCGCTGATCAGCAACGGCACCCCGAGTAGCGAGCAGATCCCATGCTCCCGAAAGATCGAATACAGCACGTTCGTGTCATCGACCCGCTCAATGATCACCGGGCTCTTCTTCGCCGCGACGAGACCGGCGAAACCCTTCCCCATCGGGATGCGAATCCCCTGACGGACCGCCGCTTCGAGTCCCCTGGCAGCGGTAGCGACAAGCTGCTCGGAGGAGGAGTCGAGCAGCAGTACGGTGGCTGTTTCGACCGCAAGGAGCTCGCACACCCGGTCGAGCAGCTCGACCAAGAGGTCCTCGACGTCGAGGTGGGCCAGCGCCGCATCGGTCACAGCCTCGATCCGACGCAATCGGTAGTCGTCGGCCTCCGGTACGTCACTCGGCTCACCCGGCATCGGCATGATTAGAGCGTAACGCACATTCGGCACGAAACGGCTCGCCTTGACCCTGGTGTTTCAGGGGTGGCCACCGCGATGTCCTGCTGCCCGCTGTGGCGCGCCAGGAGGACCTGGCATGCGACCACGCTCGCCT
>JBOHFU010001041.1:0-1424 GCA_050699675.1 Pseudonocardiaceae bacterium | reverse complement strand
CCGGACCGGAGGAGGGCGTCACCGCTGGCTGGATCGCCACCGCCGAGGTCGAGGTAGCGATCCAGAGCGTCGCGCAGGATCTCCTGTTGCGACCGCCCAGATCGTTGCGCCTCTGCACGCAGTGCGGCTTCGGCGTCTGGACGGAGCCGAAGATTCGTGGCCATCAGGGGATGGTACCGCGAGCTGTACCTCCTGTGGTACAGCTCCACAGCGCCAGCCGGCCTGAGCCCCGGACGTCATGAGGTGACTCACGTGATGAGCGCACGGCTGCCCAGCCGGTGCACCAGCCGGTGCAGGACGTCTTGCACATCGCTTCGGCCATGCCACCGGTTCAATACGGGCACGGCACGGCGCAGCTCAACGCGGGCCATGAATGAGTCGATCTGCTCGATGGCGTCGAGTGTCTTCCACGCCACGCGGCACGATTCAGCAGGCTGGCCGGCATTCGCATAAGCCCGCGCCAGCCTGGCCCGGGTGACGGTGGCCACGCGGAAAGATATCCCGGCCACCGATTCCAGACTGGGTTCCAGCACTGGAATCACCCGCGCACCATAGCCGGAGTAGATATCACACGTCGTCTGGTAGACCGCAAAAAGATCATCACCTACGACGCTACGCCCACCCAGCGCAGCGTCGCGGCCAGCGTCAGCCGTCGCGCTGTCCGCAGCTCACGCAGTACCGCTCCGAGATCGGCATCGCCTGGCACCGGGTCCACTCCTTAACGGTTCTTCACCACCACACACAGTAGCTCGACTACCGGCAGGCAAACACATGACGCTACCAGCCAAGGCCACAGCGCCGCGCCGAACGCAAGCCGCTCCCGCGCGGACTACCCGCAGGTCGGACCGCCGGTCTTGCTGCCTCGGCGCTGGGTGCGGGTCCACAATAGACGAACCCGAAAGGGAACTACCGTGCCACCTCGACACCGCCGACGAAGACGTGCCGCAACCGGCACCAGGCAGGGGTAGCGTTCTCAGCCGAGACGGGGGTGGTGACCGATGGGGGTCGATAGCCGGGATGTGGTGATCGCCAAACGGCTGCTCGACCATGCCAAGCTGCGTGGCTTTGCGTTCCAGCGGGCCACCCCGGGCGCGGACGGGCCGCTGGTGGGAAAACGGGTGAGCGGTGACCGGGTGGATATCATCCACATTGCGGGGTTCAGTTGCGGCTGCCTGGCCCTGCGACAGCGGACATCATCACTGATCGTCCCCGGGGGCACGCTGGTGGAGCGTCGAGTGGAGGGCAGCGCGCTCGATGTGCTCAACGAGGTGCTGACCTGGGAGCCGCCACCATGACTGTCAAGGCTTCCCGGTTACTTCCAGGTTCGGGTCTCATTCAATTCCTCCTTTTTCCTCAACGCCTCGTCAATGCTGACTCCTAGCCGATTCGCTATCGCGCAAAGGAAGATCAGCACGTCGGCGAGT
>JBOHFU010001040.1:0-1427 GCA_050699675.1 Pseudonocardiaceae bacterium | reverse complement strand
AGCCTCCGGGCGGCCTCGAACAACACCAAGCTGCTCCGCGCGGCGGCGGGGCTGGCAGGCGAAGGGGTGCGGCTGCACCTGTGGGATGACCTCAGGTTGGTACCGCCGTTCAGCGAGGACGACGAGCACGAGCCGGCCCGGCCCGTGCAGGCCCTTCGCCTGGCCATCGCCGGCGCCGATGCCCTGCTGATCGCCACTCCGGAGTACAACGGCTCGATCCCGGGCCAGCTCAAGAACGCGGTCGACTGGGTGTCGCGGCCCTATGGTGACGCCGTGCTGACCGGTAAGCCAGTCGCCGTGGTGGGAGCCAGCCCGAGCCCCTCTGGCGCTGCAGGAGCGCAAGCCGAGCTCCGGAAGGTCCTCGGGCGCGCCGGCGCCCGGGTCCTTGACGGTGAACTGTCCATCGCGCGGGCCCACGAGGCATTCGGTCCGGACGCTGCCCTGCGAGACCCCGAACTATCCCGTGCTCTGTCCGCCGTCCTCGACGACCTCCAGCAAGCAGGATCTACCACAAGCATCCAGGTAGCGGCTCACGGCTAGTCCAGAACAACGACAAGCATCCATGTCGCGGATTTGGGGGTGCTCAGGTGGTGCGTAGGGCTAGGAGAAGGCCGTCGCCCAAGGGGAGCATCAGGGGCATCAGGGTCTCGTTGTCGCGCACCATTGCGCCGACCTCGCGTAGCGCCAAGGAGGACGGGTCCCGGCACGCCGGATCAGCCGCCTTGCCACCCCACAGGGCGTTGTCGAACGCGATCACTCCGCCGGCCCGCAGCAACGGCACACCGGCCTCCAGGTAACGCGGGTACTCGGGCTTCGCGGCGTCGACGACTACCAGGTCGTAGCCGCGGTCGGTGAGCCGGGGCAGCACGTCCAGGGCTTGCCCCATGATCAGCCGATAGCGGGACGGCGGAAACCCGGCGTCGGTGAACGCCTGCCGGGCGGCGCGCTGGTGTTCGGGTTCGACGTCGATGGATGTGAGCACCCCGTCAGGGGCCATCCCGCGCAGCAGCCACAGGCCACTGCTGCCTGCGCCGGTACCGACCTCGACCACCGCGCGGGCACCGAGCGCGCTGGCCAGGAACCGCAGCGCGGCGCCCCCGCCTGGTCCGATCGGCGTGCAGCCCAATTCCTGCCCACGCTCGCGCGCCGCGGCAATCGTCTCGTCCTCGGTGACGAAACTCTCCACGTACCGGCGCACGGCGCTGTCGGCCGGGGTAGGCGGCCCGCCTGTCGTGCCGGTCGACATCACGTCGCGCAGCGTAGCGCCGCCGTACGGTCCATCAGGATGATGCCGCGCCGGACGATGTATCTCCACAGCTCTCAGGATCCTCTTAGTCGATGCTTACTTGGGCCACACGCTGATCGTCCATCATCGACATGGGATCACTCGACATGAAACATTGACAGCCACCCCGGTGTTGCATTAC
>JBOHFU010001039.1:0-1428 GCA_050699675.1 Pseudonocardiaceae bacterium | reverse complement strand
CACGCGGTACGTATTCCGTCAGATAGCGAACGCGACGACATGCGTCGAAAAATCGATGAGGGCGCCAGGCGCCTATGCGACAACCTCGCTAACGCCGGATACGAATGCCACGGTAGTAGCAACTGACCCATCACGAACGCCCGCGAATTATCGGTGGCCGGGGGGCAAGCCTGGCAGGCCGGTGGTTGGAAGGGATGTTGCCCCGGGGCACCGCGTGGTCACACCCGCTGTCCGCTTCTGGCCCCCCCATGCGCACGATGCGGGGCGACGACAGTGCTCCACGTCCGCCCTCGAACCGGGGTCAGCGCCACTTGACCTCAACTCGGCTTGAGATTGCAGGCTCCGCTGAGCGGTCGGGCGTTGTCACTGTCGAGTTCACGACGCGCACCATCGCTACACAGGTAGCGCCGGGTGTTTCAGGACGCTACCTGGTTGCCGCAACCCCCGACGGACTTCCGGCGCCGACCGCTAAGCGATCGACCTCCGGTCGACCCTTGATGACCCCGACACTTCGCTGGCAGGAATTCGTAGGCTTGCGTGATGGATCCGAAGACCGCCGCCCGAGCCGCCTTCGACCGCGCCGAAGCCGACCTCGTCGCCCTCAGCCACCGCATCCACGCCCACCCGGAGGTCAAGTGGGAGGAGGAGCAGGCGTGCGCCTGGCTGGGTGAGGCCCTGACCAGCTACGGCTTCTCGGTGCAGGCCGGGATCTGCCAGCTGCCCACCGCCTTCGAGGCCCGCGCCGGGTCGGGGCCGCTGCACGTCGTGATCTGCGCTGAGTACGACGCCCTTCCCGGCATCGGACACGCCTGCGGGCACAACGTGATCGCGGCCACCGCCGTCGGAGCCGGGCTGGCCCTGGCCGCGGTGGCCGACGACCTCGGGCTCACCGTGCGGGTGATGGGCACGCCGGCCGAGGAAGCCGGCGGCGGGAAGATTCTGCTGCTGCAACGGGGCGCCTTCGCCGGCGCCCACATGGCGATGATGACCCACCCAGGTCCCCTCGACGCCGTCGAGTGGCCCATCATCGCCGCCCAGCAGTTCCTCATCCGCTACACCGGCAAGGAGTCCCACGCCTCCGCCTACCCGGAGCTCGGCATCAACGCCGCCGACGCCCTCACGATCTCCGGTGTCGCCATCGGCCTGCTGCGCCAGCACCTCCACGCCGGCGACCGGGTGCACGGGATCGTCACCCACGGCGGGGAGGCGCCCAACATCGTCCCCGCCCACACCGAAGCGGAGTACATAATCCGGGGCGCCACCGTGGCCGAATTCGAGGTGATGCGGGAGCGCGTCATGCGCTGCTTCGAGGCGGGGGCGCTGGCCACCGGCGCCACCCTCGACGTGCTACCCCACCACGATCTCTACACCGAGATGCACCACGACCCCGACATCGCTGCCGCCTACCGGCGCAACGCCGAGTCGCTC
>JBOHFU010001038.1:0-1428 GCA_050699675.1 Pseudonocardiaceae bacterium | reverse complement strand
CGATGCATATCCTGGACATCTTCATCTTGACCAATGCCAATCCCGACGGCCGGGAGTACGTGTTTGACACGGAGCGGATGTGGCGCAAGAACCGGGCGCCGCTCACCGGCACGACCTGCGTCGGCGTGGACCTCAACCGCAACTTCGACCTGCTGTGGGGCATCGAGACCAGGTCGCCGGAGGGCCAGATTACAACGTCTAGGAGTCCATGTTCAGACGTCTACTTCGGGCCGGGCGCGTTCAGCGAGCCCGAGACCCGCAACGTCAAGACGCTGCTCGATGACCACCGCATCGACTGCCTGGTCGACGTGCACTCCTTCTCCGAACTGGTCCTCTACCCGTGGGGCCACGCACCCAACCAGACCACCGACCCCAGCAAACAGTTCACCCTCGTCGATACCTCGACGTGGACAGAACTGCCCACAGACGCGCCCGACCACAGGGAGTACATCTCGCCCGCGGATCTCGAGCGGTTCGAGAAGGTTGGCGCCACCGCCGCACAGGCGATCAAGGACGTCCGTGGCCGCACCTACACCGTCCAGCCAGGGACCGCTCTGTACGCGACCACTGGCACGACGTCGGACTACGCATACGCCCGCCACGTGGCCAACCCCGCGCTGCGCAAGGTGTACGGATTCACATTCGAGACCGGACCATGGACCGGCAACGTCGAAGAGTCGTTCCAGCCGCCGTTCCCCGAGGCGGACCGGATCATGGAAGAAGCGATCTCCGGCCTGCTGTCGGTGCTCCACTCGTGTGTGTGCGCCATCGACCTCATCGGCGGTCAACTGCTCGGCACTGACGACGACAGCCTCGACGCGATGCGGTCCGTGCGGGACGACCAGCTGGCCGACACCGACGCGGGCCAGGCGTGGATCGCGCTGCTTGAACGCCACGACGCCGAGCTGGTGCAGGTCGCCTCACGCGACGATGCCTTCAAGCACGTCGTCGGCGAGTTGATCACGCTCGCCGGCCGGATCCTGCACGCCGAGCAGTTCGACCCCGACCATGCCCGCGAGGTCAGAGCGGTGCTCGGTCAGCTGGAACGCGCCGAGCTATCGACGGAGCTCCGCGCCGACCTACGCCGCCTTCACCTGCTGACCCGCCAATTGGAGGGCCGCCCGATCGATGAGGCAATAGGCCACCTACGACGAGTTCCGCCGACGAGCCCACGGTAACTGGGCTGGTAGCCCCAGCCGGTTCGGAACGCATGGTCTACGGGACATGCCCGAGCGCCTGTTTGCGCCGCTCGATCAGCCGCCAAATCATCGGCGTGAAGATGAGCTGCATCGCGAGATCCATCTTGCCGCCGGGGCAGACGATGGTGTTCGCGCGCGACATGAACGAGTCGTGCAGCATCGAGACGAGATACGAGAAGTCGATGCCGCGCGGATCGGCGAAGCGGATGATGAGCATCGACTCGTCCGC
>JBOHFU010001037.1:0-1431 GCA_050699675.1 Pseudonocardiaceae bacterium | reverse complement strand
TCTCTGTCATCAGCATCCGGAGTGTCAGGGAGTGCTTCTTAGCCGGTAGCGCGTCGAGTGCTGCTCGGGCGTAGGCCGTTCCGCCGTCGCGGTCCCCGGCGCGGACGAGCATCAGGCCCCGGTGCATCTCCAGATGGGTACGGAATCGGGGCAGTGACTCCGGCAGGGTTCGGGCCGCCTCGTCCTGAGCCTGGAGGGCGAGGTGCTCCTCACCTAACCGTGCGGCCATCAGCGAGATGAATACGTTGAACCGCCACCACGGCACCGCATAGTCAGATTCGGCGCCGTCGGACCCAGCGGCGTCGAATACCCTGCGCCCCTCATCCAACAGTCTCATCGCGGTGCCGGAGTCGCCACGAATGGCAGCGACGTGGGCTTTTCCCATGACGGCGTTGAGTCGACCGAGCGAGGGCCGCTCATCGAGGGCGATCGCCTGCTCGGCCAGCCGGTCGGCGGCGTCGAGCGACGCACCCTCGTAGCCCAGTGCGATAGCCGCCCGTCCGCGCACCCACACCCGGGTGTCCATGTCGCCGGATCGGTCGGCGAACGTGGCTGCGTGTCGGTACCAGGTGAGGGCTTTGGCGCCGTCAGCGCCGGGAAACGTCTTCCCGTGCAGAGTCGCCAGCTTCGCGCTGACAGCCCAGAGACACGGGGTGTCGAGTTGCTGCTGAAGGACGACGAGGTCGGCGGCGAGACGTTTCTGGATCTCGCCAGCGCCTGAGGTCATGTAGTCGCGACCGTAGGTGTCGACCGCCTGGCCCCAGTCATCCGCCGTGGGATAGCCGCCGTGGAGCGCGGCGGCGAAGCCGTGCTCGATCAGATCGGAGGCAACCAGGTGCACGATGCTCACGCCAACGGCGTCGGTGAGAAAGTGACGACGATCCACGCCGGTCTGCTCCAGAACTTCGATGGGGACTTGCAGCACGGTGGCGAGGTGGCGCAGCCACCACGGGCCAGGGACGCGCTTGCCGGTCTCCCAGCGCGAGACGTTCTCGCGGGTCACTGTCGCGTGGTTGGCCACCTTGCACAACTCGGTGGCCAGCCGCGACTGTGACCAGCCCAACGATTGCCGCAGCTCCCGGATGACAGCACCGAGCATGACCGCGGGGGCGCCTGACCGCTCCCGCGGCCGACGGGCATAGGGCTCCTGCCTCTCCTGACGTACCGATCAGCCCCACGCTACGGCAGCGTCGTCTCCAGTGATCACTGTGTCCTTTCTGGCAGGACACGGGCTGCTCCGGCGTCGGCGGCCTCCCTGGGCAGCCCATGGGCGGTGAACCAGTCGGTCACGATTCGCACGTCCCGGGCGAGGAACGCCGGTCCCTGCGGGTTGGCGACGATGTCCACCACCTGCGGCAGGTCGATGAGGACCAGCCGCCCGCGGTGCACCAGCAGGTTGAACGGGGACAGGTCGCCGTGGGCCAGGCCCTC